>JAKLPX010000185.1 GCA_022013635.1 Candidatus Delongbacteria bacterium | reverse complement strand
CTGTCTTCGACCATCATGTCCTTTCTTTCATTTACGAACAAGTAATCTACGCCTAATGAAAAAGACGGGTATCTCTTACGCTCCTGAGCTACGATCTCATACTTCATTATTTCTATTTGAAGATCAAGCGATCTCAGCTTTAAGTTCTGCGAAAGACTTTCGACAGAGCTATCCATACCGGCATCATCGATTAAAAGCGGCTCATCCGTTTCAACAGGCTCGTCAGTATTCCTGTTAAGAAGTAAATTGAACTTTATGTGCAAAAGTGAGAGATCATTAGTAAGCTGCAGGATATTTTCATCCATCAGATCAATTTTATTACCGAACATTATATTCGATGACATAGAAGTTTCAGAAACGACATTATTCATATCCTTTATTCTTAACAACGAACGATAATTTTCCAGCATCTCGTTTGTAAGTGAGATTTCCTTTTTCTTAAACCTGACCAAATAATAGTTCTGTGTGACCTCAAAAATAACCTTCTCTTTCATGTTTCCATAGTCTGCCATACTTGACCGTGCTGTATAATCCGCTATCTTATCATCATCACCGAAAATTACATTCCATGGAAGATCCTGTCTTGCAGAAATTCTCCATTCCTGAGCACCGAGCCTTGTTTCTATGGGAGAGATCGAATATCCTGCCGACAGCATAGGATCCGGTAAATATCCTGAGGCAGAACTGTGCTCCAGCTGACTTTGATGCTTAAAATAAGCAGTTTTTAATGAAGGATTATTCTCCAAAGCTATACGGATATATTCTTCAACGGGTAAAGCTGAAATAAATGAGAGCGGAAGGAGCAGTATTAATATTAGTTTAATCATTTTTTACCTCACAATTCTTACAACCGGATTCTTTATACATACTGTAAAGGACAGGAACGATCAAAAGCGTGATAAGCTCGATCGTCATTCCGCCAAAAATAGGTATCGCCATCGGTTTCATAATATCTGCTCCGCGTCCGGTAGATGTCAGGACAGGGAGAAGAGCGAGTATAGTTGTCGCAGTCGTCATCAGGCATGGTCTTATCCTTTTCAATCCGGCTTTCAAGACAGACTGTCTTATCTCTTTTTTTGTCTTAGGTTTGTCTGCATTGAATGTCTGTTCGAGATATGACATCATAAGTACACCGTCGTCAGTAGCTATACCGAAAAGAGCGATGAATCCGACCCATACGGCTACACTGATGTAGATCGTATCAATTGAGAATATATCACGGAGTGCGATATTGAACAGATCGAAATTCAAAAACCAGTTTTGACCGTATAGCCATATCATTATAAATCCTCCCGAGAAAGAAACCAGTATGGCTGAATAGATTATAAAAACAGGCATGATCTTTCTGAACTGCAGGTATAAGATAAGAAGAATTATTACAAGTACGACCGGTATCAAAAGGAAAAGCCGTTTTTCAGCCCGTACCTGATTTATATAATTCCCGGTAAATGAATAACTTACACCTAACGGAACGGTGATCTGTTTATTTTCGATCTTGCTTGTAATATATTTTGAAGCTATATCGACTACTTCCACTTCAGAGTAACCTTCAGTTTTATCAAATATAACATAGCCGGTCAAAAAAGTATTTTCGCTTTTAATTACCTGCGGACCCTGAGTATATTCAATATCTGCAACATCAGACAAAATTATTCTCTTATTACCCTTTACGCTTATCTTGATCTTTCCGATCATTTCCGGCGAATCTCTGAATTCCTGAGGATATCTTACTCTGATCGAGTATTTTTCTCTGCCGTCGAACATGGTGGTTACATTTTTCCCTCCGACTAAAGTAGAGATGTGAGTCTGAATATCATTTATGCTCAAACCGTAAAAAGCGGCTTTTTCTCTGTTTATCTTGATCTCAAGATACGGCTTCCCTACGATTCTTTCGGCGAACACGGAACTTTCTTTTATCTGCGGGATCTCTCTAAGTACTTTCTCAAGTTCAAGGCCGAATTTTTCAATATCGGGAAGATTCGAACCGCTGACTTTAATACCCATCGGAGCTCTCATTCCTGTCTGAAGCATGACCAGCCTTGTTTCTATCGGCTGTAATTTTGGAGCCGAAGTAACCCCGGTGAGCTTTGAAGCCTTTACGATCTCGTCCCAGATATCACTGCTGCTACGGATATGATCTCTCCACTGCCTGAAATATCTGCCGTTCTTATCTTTTATCAGTTTACCCTTATCGTCTTTTATAAAATTGCTGTTTTTACCGGTTTTGAACCTGATCTTGTTGCCGTCTTCATCAGAAATGTATTCAGTCTTATAATTTATTATATTTTCATACATTGATATAGGTGCCGGATCAAGAGCTGTTTCCGCTCTACCGAGTTTACCGACAACATTCTCAACTTCCGGAATTTCATTCACGGCTATATCGAGATTTTTTAGAACACGCAAATTCTCCTCGATCCCCGAATGAGGCATTGATGTCGGCATCAAAAGAAATGAACCTTCATCCAGTGATGGCATGAATTCTTTTCCTATTCCCGGGAATTTATGATAGAATGTACCGTAAAGAGATGTCGTTCTTATATTTATTCCCACATAATCAAAGACCGAATTTACAGGGGAAATAATTTTACCGAATCCTATCCATATCATAATTCCGAAAAATGTAAGCAACACCGGTAATATTAAGAAAGTAATTTTATGGTTAAGCATAGTGAGTAAAATCTTTTCATAGAAACGATAGAACACAAGAATTATGCCTAATAAGGAACCAATGGATATTATCGTGAAAAAATAATTTATAAATTCGGAATGATCTGCGCCTAAAGGCATCCATTCGTTATTAAGGAAGTAAGTAACCATTAGTGCGATCAGAACTGAAAGAAATATTCTGAAATTTACATTTATCTTAGAAAAATATTTTTTATCGGATCAAAATTCAATCTGTTGATCTTTATATTGAAAGAGAACAACAAATGTGATATTGCCGGTATGATGAAAATTGCCACGATCAGAGAAGCAGTCAGAATAAAACTCTTTGTGAAAGCCAGAGGTCTGAAAAGTTTACCTTCGCCGGCAGTCAAGAAGAACACCGGTATGAAACTGATTACTGTAGTTGCGATCGCAGTTATAACGCTGGGCATAACTTCCTTTACTGCCTTATATACGATCTCACGGAGAACCGAGTATGACGGGAATTTTACATGCTGTATCAAATACTCATCCTTATGCCGGATTATATTTTCCGTAAGAACTATCCCTACATCCGAGACCGTTCCAATAGCTATCGCGATTCCGGATAAAGAAACTATATTTGCATCTACCTTAAAATATTTCATGGCGATAAAAGTCATAAGTACCGCAATAGGCATCAGAAAAGAAATTATCGCGGATGCCCTTATATTCATCACCATTATAATTATGACTATTATTGAGACCAGCATCTCCAGCATCAAAGCGTTGTTCAGCGTACCGAGAGTTTCTTTTATCAGCGTCGTTCTGTCATAAAATGGAACTATCTTTAATTTGGATATCCTGCCATTTTCAAGATGTTTTACAGGCAGACCGGGCTCGATCTCGATGATCTTTTTCTTAAGCTCGCTTATCACTTTAAGCGGATTCTCACCGTATCTGGCAATAACGACGCCTCCTACTGCTTCTGTACCGTTCTTATCAAGAGCGCTCCTTCTGTCAGCAGGGCCAATTGATATTTTTGCGATATTTTTTAAATAGACCGGCTTATTGTCCTCATTTTTAACTGATATCTGCTCAATATCTTCAATATTCTCAAGAAAACCGATACCTCTTACAAAATATTCAACTTTATTAATCTCAAGAGTTCTCGCACTGATATCGAGATTGGAATTTTTTAATGAATTCAGAATATCATTTAATGTAATTCCGTAAAGCTGAAGAGCTGAAGGGATCAGGTCAATATGGAATTCCTTTACATGTCCTCCGATCGAGGCAACTTCGCTTACTCCGTAGCTGGAAGCGAGTGAGTATTTAACATAATAGTCCTGAATGCTTCTGAGTTCCTGAATAGACCATTCATGATTTCTATTCCCGTTCTCATCAAAAGCCTCGATAGTGTACCAGAATATCTGACCGAGAACAGTGGCATCGGGCCCAAGTGACGGAGTTACATTTTCCGGTAAAGTACCGCCGGGAAGAGAATTAAGTTTCTCTAATATCCTCGATCTTGACCAGTAAAAATCTACACCGTCCTCGAAGATCACATAGACGGTCGAGAAACCGAACATTGAGCTGCTCCGTATCGTTTTAACTCCGGGAATACCCAGCAATATCGTAGTAAGGGGATAAGTGACTTGATCATCAATGTCCTGGGGTGATTTTCCTTCCCATTTTGTATGCACTATCTGCTGATTTTCGCCGATGTCCGGTATAGCATCTACCGCTACAGAAATATCTTCAGACAGTAAATCTTTACTACCGAACGGTGATGTAAGTAATCCGCCCAGTATAAGGGCTATCAGCAGGGAGAATGTAATTACTTTATTCTCCAGAAAAAATTTCATTGTTTTATTTAGCATTATAACCTCATAGTAAAAAAATAATCTGTTAAAAACCGGTATTGAACCGGAAGATCAATAGAGATATATAATGACTAACATCTGAAAGTTTGGAGGCGGGAGGAACTTGTCAAACAGAGTAATGGAGGTGGCTTGTTGAGCTTGATCTTAAATGCAACTTCATCCGGAAATATGAACGAAGTATAGTTAAAAAAAGGTATATTTATAAAAGTTATAAGTGATTTTATATTAACCTGATCAAGATATTCATAATCATCGTTTATTTTTACAGTGATATTGTTCTCTGAACAACATTCGCATTTTTCGGTACTGCAGCAGGATTGTGCTTTGTCATTTATCGAATAAGAGAAATATTTAT
>JAKLPX010000184.1 GCA_022013635.1 Candidatus Delongbacteria bacterium | reverse complement strand
TATAAGATATTCCTTCCTGCATCAGAGAAAATCCAGGTGAAGATGTGCTTGTCATTACTCTTTTTCCGCACGCTCCTGCTCCGTAAACCATATTAATTGCAGATACTTCACTCTCAGCCTGAACATAAGCTATACCTTTGCGCGGCAACCATTTTGAGAAGTATTCAAGTACTTCGCTTTGAGGGGTAATAGGATAGCCAAAATAACCGTCTATACCTGCTCTGATAGCAGCTTCGGCTAAAGCCTCGTTTCCCTTCATCAAATATTTGTCAGCCAATTTGACCTCCGAATTTAAAATAAATTTATTTTTTTGCTCTGTAAGCAGTTATGACGCTGTCCGGACACACCAATGCACAGTTTCCGCAACCTATGCAGTCTTCATTCAGCATAATAGCAAAATAATAACCTTTATCGTTGGTAGTTTTATTGTACCCGATAACGGCTTTAGGACATACGGTTGCGCACAATTGACAACCTTTACATTTCTGAATGTCAACTTCGATGAAACCTTTTATAGACATTTTTCCTCCGGCTATTTTAATTTAAATTCCTATTTCAATAAAATTGATATTAACTTTTTTAATGAATAAAATCAAGAAAATTTTTAAGGATTGTTTTATTTGATTTTTCAGGAACTCAATTCATTTTTAAAATTAATAATTCAAAGTCAAACAATAATGTTGACAATTACCTTTTTCATTATTACATTTAGCTAAATGACTAATCAAGGTTTAACGAATGAATGAATATACAAAAATATTTAAAGCACTCGGGGACGAAACGAGGCTGAGAATCATTAAAATGCTAGAAGTAAAAAAAATGTGCGTTTGCGAAATCACTTCGATTATCGGATCCTCAGCTCCGACAATTTCCAATCATCTCAAAATATTGAAAGAAGCCGGACTTATTGAACAGGACAGAGATGAAAAATATATGAATTATTCTATAGTTGAAAATAAAAATGAATTTATAAAGAATTTATTGGAGCTGATCGAAAATATAGATGAATCTCAATCAAGATCGGATAAAGAGACAGCTGTAAGGACAGACAGAGCGCATATTTGTTAAACAGGATAAAATAATGAACTGGAAAAGCGAGTGGAAAATACTATTAACGATGGTCGGGGTTTTCTTTTTATCATTTTTCCTCCCTGTTGAATCAGTCAGATTTCAAAACGCTGTTTCAGAATCGTTCTATATGCTTAAAGAATACGCTCAGCTTCATGTTGTCTTCTGCCTTCTTCCTGCTTTATTCATAGCCGGAGCGATCAGCGTTTTTGTAAGTCAGGCTTCAGTTATAAAATATCTCGGAGCCAACGCGAATAAGATTACCGCTTACTCTGTCGCTGCGGTTTCGGGCACGATTCTTGCGGTTTGTTCATGCACGATTTTACCTCTTTTCTCAGGAATTTATAAAAGAGGCGCCGGTTTGGGTCCTGCTACTGCTTTTCTTTATTCCGGCCCCGCGATAAATGTTTTAGCTATCATTTTAACTGCAAGAGTACTCGGTGTTGAAATGGGGATTGCCAGAGCAGTAGGAGCAATATCATTCAGCGTAATAATCGGTCTGATCATGGCATTCGTATTCAGGCATGAAGAAAAGGAAAAGTCAAAAAAACAGATGATGTTGCCTGAACCTGAAATAACCAGACCTTTATGGCATGAAATAATCTATTTCGGCATTATGGTACTCATTCTTGTTTTCGCGAACTGGGCAAAACCTGCGATAGATAACGGCTTATGGTCATTTATTTATAATTCTAAATGGGTTATAACTTCGGTACTGGGTATAGCTTACGGATTCGCTTTGAACAGATTCTTTAAAATGAAAATATGGAAAATACTTGTGACTGCTGTTGCAGTTCTTATAGCGTATTTCGTTTCATATAACACTATGATCTCATTTGCAGCAGGTGTTATCGGGCTGTCATATTTTACAAGTACCGACGAGGGTGAACTTAAAGACTGGTTCGATTCAACCTGGGGATTTACAAAGCAGATACTCCCGCTTTTATTTTTCGGGGTTCTGATCGCGGGATCATTTCTCGGTCGTCCCGGGCATGAAGGACTTATACCTTCAGAATGGATTGAAACGCTCGTAGGCGGGAATTCTTTGGGAGCGAATTTCTTCGCTTCAGTAAGCGGAGCTTTAATGTATTTCGCTACTTTAACAGAAGTGCCGATCTTACAGGGATTGATGGGAAACGGAATGGGTAAAGGTCCGGCTCTGGCACTTCTACTTTCAGGACCGGCTTTGTCTCTGCCGAATATGCTCGTTATAAGAAGTGTAATGGGTACTAAAAAGACAGTCGTTTTCGTTTCGGCTGTTGTTGTAATGTCAACTATAACAGGCCTAATTTACGGTCAATTATTTTAACTTTGGAGGATAAAATGTCAAAAAACTGCTGTGAAGGTACTTGCGATTGCACGAATATTCCTGAACACAAAATGTGTATGCGGGCTCAACCATCAAATAAATTCGATTTCAAGAAAATTATGAAATTAACATCGGACCCTAAGTATTTCTGCAAGTGCTGCGGAAGAACTGCGAACGAAAAAGAAAACCTATGCAATCCAACTAAATTGATTAATGAGGTATAATAATGGAAATTAAGATTCTGGGCACAGGATGCCCGAAATGCCTGAACCTTGAAAAGGCTGCAAGAACTGCAGCTGAATCATTTGATTCAGAAATCACTGTAAGCAAGGTTAGTGAAGTAAACGACATAATGGATTATGGTGTTATGATTACTCCTGCCCTTGTAATAAATGAGAAAGTTGTCAGTTCTGGTAAAGTGCTTTCTATTGAGCAGATTAAGAAATTCATTGAAGATAATAATTAGGAGAACAATGTGCGTAAAATTAATTATTTAATTATACTCTTTATATTCATTCTTTCGATATCTGCATGTGCGGATAATCCGAAAGAGCAAACTCCAACAGTAAAAGAAACCGTAAAAGCTGAAAAACCTGTAGAAACAGTTCTTGAGAAACCGGTTGAAGAAGTTGATGCTATAGCCAAAAAACAAGAAAACTTTAAAGTGACTTTTGTAGAACTCGGTTCTGTAAACTGTATCCCATGTAAACAAATGCAGCCTATCATGAAGGCTATTGTGGAAGAATATCCGACTCAGGTTAAAGTGGAATTCATTGATGTCTGGACGCAAAAAGGCAAAGTTAACAGTGAAAAGTATAAAATCAGAGTGATTCCTACTCAGGTATTCCTTGACAGCATCGGAAAAGAATATTTCAGGCACGAAGGATTCTTCCCGAAAGAAGAACTTGTAAAAATATTGAAACAGAAAGGTGTTAAATAAATGGATGCAATATTTTTATATTTATATCAACTCATGCAGGGAAGCATACTGATTGCTATTTTTGGAGCTTTTTTGTGGGGTATAGCCAGCATATTACTCAGCCCGTGCCATCTGTCTTCAATCCCTCTGATAATCGGTTTTATTAACGGCAAAAAGAATGAAACTGTTAAAAAAGCGTTTTTACAATCTTTATTTTTCGGTCTGGGAATTTTAATTACAATAGCCATTATAGGTTTAATAACAGGTATGATGGGAAGAATGCTTGGCGATCTTGGAATATGGGGAAATATATTCTTATCTATTTTCTTTATAATTTTTGGGCTTGTACTGTTAGATATAATTAAGCTGCCGGATTTTAACAGTCCGAATATCGGTAGATTTACAAAAAAAGGCTTCATGACCTCTTTTTTAATCGGGCTTATTTTCGGAATAGGTTTAGGCCCCTGCACTTTCGCATTTATGGCTCCAATGCTCGGTTTTGTATTTCAGACCAGTACGAACAACTTGACTTATGGAATAATCCTGATCTCTGTCTTCGCGCTTGGGCATATCGGAGTCATTGTATTTGCCGGAACTTTCGTAGAATGGGTCGAAAAATACTTGAAATGGAGCAGCGGTTCTAAAAAAACAGTAATCTTGAAAAAGATCTGCGGTTTTTTAGTAATTATTGCAGGATTGTATAATGTCAAAGATATAATTAAAATGTTTTAAACTCAAAAACTTTAGGAAGGGGGTTATATGAGCCAACAAGAAACAGATCACGGTCATGATCATTCCCATAGCCACGAGGATATTTCTGGAGTTAAAGTATTCTGGGTAGCAATATTCAATCTGATAATCACCATTACGGAATTTATTGGAGGAATTGCTTCAGGAAGTCTTGCCTTAGTCTCAGATGCTACACATAATCTTTCTGATACTGCTTCAATCATACTTAGCTATATCGGCATTAAAATTTCTGCTAAAAGTAAAAATCCTAAAAAATCATTCGGTTATAAAAGAGCTGAGATAATAATAGCTTTTATCAATTCATCAACATTGATGGGAATCTGTATATATCTGTTGTTTGAAGCATATGACAGATTTATGAACCCGGAGACAATAAACACAAATTTAATGATAATTATCGCGTCGGTCGGATTAGTCGCGAATTTGATCTCGGTTTTTCTACTTGAAAAAGACTCACATTCAAGCATGAACATCAAGTCTGCTTATCTGCACCTTCTCGGCGACACTTTATCATCAGTTGGTGTTGTGGCAGGCGGTCTCGCAATAAAGTTCTGGGGTTTGACCTGGATTGACCCACTAATAACTGTCCTTGTATCGCTTTTTATAATAATGGAATCTTGGAAGATCGTCAAAAGAACGGTTGATATTT
>JAKLPX010000183.1 GCA_022013635.1 Candidatus Delongbacteria bacterium | reverse complement strand
GACCAGGTCGGCTTTAAGAACGCAAAGATGGAAGATATTGCGCATAAAGTCGGATTTTCCAAAGCATCCTTGTACTCATATTTTAGGGATAAGGAAGAGATCGCGATGCAAATAATAAAACTACATTTAGAAAACTTTTACAAAAAAATCAGCAGCCTTCCTGAAAAAAACATTTCTGCTAAAGAAAAACTTGGATTTATAAAGAACGGTTATATGGATTTTATTAGGAAAGCTAAAAATTATATTATCATAAAATCAAACATGGATTGTAATGACATTACTCATAAGGAAGTGATTGAATTAAAGACAAATATATATTATGTCTTAAGCAGTATTTTAGAGCAAGGGATCAAAGAGAAAACCTTTATCAAATCGCTGAACATTCCTAAATCTGCCCTTCTTTTGGAATCTATGTTAACCGGTATTTCATTTATAAATTCAATTGCTGATCAATCAAATGATAAGACCTTATCGGGTTTTAATATAGAAGAAATGACTTCTTTTGCAATGGACTTTTTTTATATGGGTATTACAAACACTAAACAGGAGTTATGTAAATGATCCTAACCGAAACAGCGGTCAGAAGACCGATATTAACCACAGTAATAATACTGGCAATCGCTATGATGGGATTTTTGTCTTACTTCAATTTGCCGCTAAATACGATCCCTGAAGTCGATATTCCAATCATTTCCATCCAAGTTGTTTACCCCGGAGCATCACCTGAAGAAATTGAGACTAATATTACGAAAAAGATCGAAGATGAAGTTTCAACTATAAGCGGTTTGAACTATGTAGAATCTTATCTTATGGAAAATGTTAACATCACTGTATGTAATTTTCACACATACAAGGACACGGATATTGCAAATCAGGAAATTAAAGATAAGATCAATGCGATTGTGAATGAATTTCCGGACGATGCGCTTCAGCCTGTAATAATTAAGTTCGATCCAAACGCGCAATCCGTTCTTGAACTTGTTTTCGTAACTTCATTATCCGAGAAAGAAGCTTACGATTTCGTTGATTCCAATTTGAAAAATAAACTTGCCCGTATAAACGGTGTTTCCAAGATAGAAACAGCCGGCGGCAGGAAAAGAGAGATTAGTATAGTTTTGGATAATCACAACCTTTCAAAATATATGCTGTCCCCTTTGCAAATAGTAGGATTCTTAGCGACTAACAATTTAAATATTCCGGGTGGAAATATTTCAAAAGACGGTTCGGAATATTCCGTTAAAGTTTATGGCGAATATACCGATATTGATCAGATAAGAAACATAAAGATCCCGACAAGATTCGGATTGAAATACCTTAAAGATATTGCAAGTATTGAAGATACTCTTGAGAAAGAATCTTCTTATGCTTCTTACTACAAATATAACGGAAACGGTGATCAGATCAATAAAGTTATCAAACTTTCCGTTTTTAAACAATCTGATGCAAATACGGTAAATGTTGTTGACGGAGCTTTGAAAGAAATTGAAGCGATAAAATCTTCACTTCCGGCAAATTCAACCCTTGATGTTGTAAAAGATGATTCGATCTTTATCAGAAATTCCGTTAATGACACGATGACGACAATATATCTCGGAATACTTTTAACCGCTCTTGTTCTTTATCTTTTCCTTCACAGCTTTAAGATCACACTGATTATAGCAATTTCGATGCCCATTACTTTAATATCAACATTTTTGCTTGCAGATTATGCGGGATTTTCACTGAATGTTCTTACGCTCATGGCGCTGTCAGTATCTGTTGGTACTCTTGTTACGAATTCTGTAATTATTATTGAAAATATTATCCGGCACATGAAAAAAGGAGAGAATTCCGCGGGAGCGTCATATAAAGGAACCATGGAAATTGCCGTAGCGGTTCTGGCTTCAACTTTAACCAATATCGTTGTTTTCGTTCCGATTGCCACAATGGGCTCACTTGCCGGTCAGATGTTTAAAGAATTCGGCTTAATGGTCGTTTTTGCAATGATATTTTCAATCCTTATCGGATTTACGGTCACTCCGATGTTGTCAACAACACTTTTAAGAAAATATAAAGCCAAAAAAGAAAATAAAACCGGTTTCGGAAAATTATTTGATACTGTATTCGATAAACTAACTTCGATTTATAAGACTATCCTGACTAAGATCATTAAAGTAAAAACTTTCCGTGCTTTAGCTATGATACTTCCCTTCGCGATACTCATTTTCACTTTCTATTATGTAGCTAAAGTAAGCCCTTTGGGAAACGAATTCTTTCCACAGATGGATGATAGGCAGATTCAGATTTCCGTTGAACTTCCGTCATATTTTGAGATCAATAAATCCAAAGCAATCTTTGAAGATATAAGAAAAAAAGCCCTCGAGTTCAAGGAAGTTCAGGATGTATTTATTGAGATAGGAAGACTCGGTAACAGGCAGGGCGGTTATCTCGGAACTTTATCTCTTAAACTTTACAAGGATAAATTTCTCGAGAAATCTACGAGTGAAGTTATTGCATTGCTTAGCCGTGAATTGCTTGAATATCCTGATGCAAATATTAAAGTCAAAGCCAAGGACGCTTTTCACGGACCCGGCGGTGATGCGCCTATTGGGATAGAAGTTTACGGTGACGATCAGGAAGAACTGAGTGAGTTAACATATCAGATCCTTGAAATCGTAAAAAATACTTCCGGAACTACGAATGTGGACTCGGATATCAGACCGGGTAAACCTGAGGTCAGGATCATTCCCGATAAAAGAAAACTTGTCGAATACGGTACGGATGTTGCCACTATAGCTCAGGTCGTCAGGATATCAGTTGAAGGTATTATAGGATCAAAACTCAAAGAAAAAGGTGTGGAGTACGACATCCGCATTACGATGGATGACACGAAAATAAATGATCTCGATAAGATCGGCAATCTGACAGTCCTTACACCTAAAGGAAATATAAAATTATCGGAATTAGCGGAATTGAAATTTTCGACTTCTCCGTCAATGATCACAAGGAAGAACAAATCCAGACAGTATAAAGTCACGGCCGATCTTACGGGCGAATCTACAACAGGAGAGATTAACGCTTATGTTCTTGATCAGATAGATAAAAATCTTACATTACCACCGGGATTCGGCGTCGGGACAGGATTTATGGCTCAGATCCAGAGTGAAATGGGTAAAGAATTCGGAAAAGCTGCCCTCATCGCGATCCTTTTGACCTTCCTTTTAATTGCCGGGATTCTGGAGTCTTACCGCCAGTCATTTTTGATCATGATCTCACTGCCGTTATCATTAATCGGAGTCATCTGGTCGCTGATCATTTCAGGTATTGCAATGAACCTGTTTGCCATGATGGCGGGAGTAATGCTCATCGGTATTGTGGTGAATAATGCGATCCTGATACTTGATTATGCCAATCAGCTGAAACGGGAAGGTCACACTGTTATTGACGCGATCATAAATGCCTGTCCGGAAAAAATGAAGGCTGTAACCATGGCGACATTTGCATCTGTTTTCGGTATGATACCTCTTGCGATCGGAATGGGTGAAGGCGGGGCAATGAGACAAGGTATGGGTATAGTAACTATGTTCGGTTTAATTGTTTCGGCGGTGTTGACGATGTTCGTGATTCCTGCTTTCTACGCCGCATTTGTAAGTGATAAACATTTTGACAAAAAGAACCACTTTCAAACTAAAAAGAAAAATATAGGGGATATTGATGAAGAAATATAAATCCGTACTTTGTCTTATAATACTATTCTCATTTTCACTGTTTGGAGAAGTATATACTCTTGATAAATCCATACAGATTGCTTTGGAGAACAACGAGACAGTGAAGATAGCTAAACAGCAGCTTGAAAAATCGGAATATATTTATAACGAAGCATACAGCGGGGCTCTGCCTAAAGTTGAAGCTAATTTAACATATTTGAGAAATCTTTATTCCTCAAAAATTGCCAATATGGAATATTATTTTGCTTCTTTTGCAAACGGAATTGCGGGACTGAATAACACGATACTTGACCTGCACCCCACAGCTGACCTTTCAGAAATGCCTGTCTTATCTATGCCTGACGCTGAAACTGAGGCAATGAAGAATAATACTTTAAAAGCCGAACTAAGTCTCGTTCAGCCTATATGGCTTGGAGGTAAGATCGGAACCGCTCTGGAAATTGCCCGGATCTTCAAGAAAATGAATCTGTCCGCTTATCGGATGGAAAAAGATAAGGTGACGATAGATATTAAGAAGAATTTTTATCAGATACTTATGTTGAAAGAATCCAAAAAGGTAATGGAATTGGTTAAAGCGGATGCTTATAAAAATCTTGATAAAATAGAAAAACTTTATAAAGAAGGTCTTGTTTCAGAATATGATCTTATTCAAGCCAGGGTAAGAGTAAAATCAATTGAACCTAAGATCATCTCAATAGATAATTATTATGAACTTGCAAAAGAATATCTGAAGATCAATATGGGTGTGGCTGATGAAGACCCGATCAATATTTCGGGCGAGCTGAAGGAAATAATTTCACCCGATACTTTAGATATTGTTGATAAAGCCATGGCTAATAGGATCGAATTAAAATTACTCGAGTTTCAGAAAGAATTACTTACAGAAAATGTGACTATCGAATATTCAAACCACCTGCCGAATATTATCGGGCTGGCGAGTTATTCGTTCCAGTCTCAGAATGACGATCTCGGCGACACTTTTGAAACAAACTATGGAGTAGGCGCATTTAATGTCGGAATTACGGCTAATATTCCTATATTTAACGGCTTCGGTACCAAAGCAAAAGTAGATCAGGCTAATGTTGAAGTGAAAAAAGCATCTTTGAATATTTTGAAAACAAGGAAATTTATCAGGCTTCAATTGAAAGATGCGTTAAGCAAACTTAAGCTTGCGGAAGAAGAATTAAAATTAAGGGACAATGAGATCGCCGAATATGAAAAGGCGCTTGAAATTACTCAGGTGAGATATGACAACGGTCTTTGCACTCAGCTGGAATTGACGGGAGCGCAGACTTCACTTGAAAGCTCAAGGCTGAATAAGGTCAGCACTATTCACAATTACATTATCGCTATGATAGACCTTGAATCTTCAACCGGGATCATATCCGAAACAGAATTTAATATTTTAAAATAAAGAGGACAAAATGAAAAGAAAATATTTCATTACAACACTCAGTCTGCTTCTTCTCATACTTACAAGCTGCACAAAGGAAGAAGCCGCCGCAAAAGAAGATACTTCGATCGAAGCTCTTCAAATGAAGAACGGAGTGCCTGTTCGTGTTCACAACATCGTGAAACAGGATCTTGTTCAATGGGATGAATACTCAGGAACTTTATCGGGATTTGAAGAAATTTCAGCTTTCGGGCTTTTGGGCGATAATTTTTCAAAAGTCAATGTCGCGATCGGCGATGTTGTAAAAAAAGATGATGTTCTGGCCGAATTTCCGACAAATAATCCTGGTGCAAATTACAATCAGGCCAAGATCGGATATGAAACTGTTGAAAAAACTTATGAAAGAGTGAAAAGAGTCTATGAATCCGGCGGCATATCTCAGCAGCAGTTAGACGAGATCGAAGCTCAATACAAGATCGCAAAAGAAAATTTCAATGCAACGAAACAGCTGATAAAGGTTATTTCTCCTACATCAGGCGTAGTCGTAGATATTTATTTTAACGAGGGAGATATGAACGACCCGAAACTGCCTTTCTGCAAAATAGTTAAAACAAATAAGCTGAAAACTTCGATCTTCATAGAAGAAGAAAAGATAGCCAATTATAAAAAAGGTCAGGAAGTTATGATCAGATGGGATGGTTTAAAAGACAGAGATTTCAAAGGCATCATAAATAAGATATCCATGTCATCCAATCCTGAGGCAAGAGGATTCTCCGTAGAAATTCTGGCTGACAACGAATCTGACGAGTTAATGCCGGGAACATTCGTTTATGTTCAGACACCTGTTTTCAGAGAATCAGGCGCGATCGCGATCCCGAGAGACGCATACTTTTCAGAAGGCGGAAAAGACTTCGTTTATCTTGTTGATAACGGATTGGCATTAAAAAGAGAAATTACGCGCGGAAAAAGTATCGGAAATATAATTCAGATCAAAGCAGGACTTTCAGTAGGTGACAAACTAATCTCCGAAGGCCGGTCATTGCTACAGGACGGCACAAAAATTTCTATAGTGAATTAAAAGATCATGATAAGAAAACCGTTGTAAATTCAGCGGTTTTTTATTATTATTCAATATTAAATTTATCTTGGTGAAAAATTTATGTTAAAAATGGCAACGAGTGAAAATAT
>JAKLPX010000015.1 GCA_022013635.1 Candidatus Delongbacteria bacterium | reverse complement strand
ATTCTTAAAGAATTCATGGTAAGAAATACATACATTTATCCGCCTAAACCTTCAATGAAAATAATCTCGGATATATTTGAATACACATCGAAATATATGCCTAAATTCAATTCAATCTCCATTTCCGGTTATCATATTCAGGAAGCCGGAGCTACGGCGGATATCGAACTTGCCTATACTCTTGCCGACGGGCTTGAATACCTGAGAGCCGGAGTCGAGGCCGGACTTGATATTGATGCGTTCGCGCCCAGATTGTCGTTTTTCTGGGGCGTGGGAATGAATCATTATATGGAAATTGCTAAAATGAGGGCGGGAAGATTATTATGGTCAAAGATAGTAAATAAATTCAATCCGAAAAATCCGAAATCCTTAAAACTTAAAACACATTCTCAGACATCAGGCTGGAGTCTGACGGAACAGGATCCTTTCAATAATGTTGCAAGAACATGCTCGGAAGCTTTAGCTGCGGCATTCGGACACACATCTTCGTTACATACGAATGCGCTTGACGAAGCTATTGCATTACCTACTGATTTCTCTGCAAGAATTGCAAGGAACACTCAGATATATCTTCAGGAAGAAACAGGCATAACTAAAGCTGTTGATCCCTGGGGCGGTTCATATTTCGTAGAAAAGCTTACTCGGGAACTGGTTGACAAAGCATGGGCGCATATAGAGGAAGTCGAGAAACTCGGCGGGATGGCAAAAGCTATCGAAAGCGGTCTTCCGAAAATGAGGATCGAAGAGGCTTCTGCAAGAAAGCAGGCTAAGATAGATACGCAAGAAGATGTCATTATCGGCATAAATAAATACAGAATGGATAAACAGGATCCGATTGATGTTCTTGAAGTTGATAATTCAGCGGTTAGAGATTCTCAGATAAAGCGGCTTCAGCAATTAAAAGCCGAAAGAAATTCCGATGCGGTAAAGAAAGCTTTGGAAACGATTTCTGAATGCGCAAGGACAGGAAATGGAAATCTACTTGAATTAAGCGTCGAGGCTGCGAAAGCCAGAGCCACTTTGGGAGAGATCTCTGATGCCTGCGAAAAATATTTTGGAAGACATAAGGCGGTGGTAAAAATGATATCAGGTATTTATTCAGGCGTGGCTAAAAATAATGACGCTTTTGAAAAAGCTAAACGGCTTACCGTTGAATTTGAAAAACTTGAAGGCAGAAGACCGAGAATAATGATAGCTAAAATGGGACAGGACGGGCACGACAGGGGCGCAAAAGTGGTCGCTACAAGCTTTGCCGACCTCGGATTTGATGTTGACATGGGCCCGTTATTCCAGACTCCTGAAGAATCGGCAAAAGAAGCAGTTGAGAACGATGTTCATATCCTGGCCGTCTCCTCACTCGCAGCCGGACATAAGACTCTTGTTCCCGATGTTATTGATGAACTCAAAAAACTCGGCAGAGAGGATATCATGATAATTGTCGGAGGCGTTATTCCGGTTCAAGATTATGATTTTTTATACAAAGCAGGAGCCGCAGCGATCTTCGGACCGGGCACTGTAATAGCCGATTCCGCTATTAAGATACTTGAGATACTGATCGAAAAAATAAAACAGGACAGAGATTAAAAGAACCGGATGGAAAGTGATGTTGAAGAAAATACGACTTCGAAAATATCCGGAGTAACTTTTAAAAGGATTCTTGTCTTCTTTAAGGGTCATTCCAAAGCGATTATATTCGCCACTCTGACCGTTGTTCTCGCTGTGGCTCTCAATGCTTCCCTCCCGCTTGTTTTCAGGGAGATGATTGATAATGCAATTCCGTCAAAAATGCTGGATAAGGTATTTCTTTTCGCATCTTTTTACCTGATTCTTCTTATTTTACTGGGCGCTGTCAATTATTTCGAACAGCTTGTCGTAGGTTACATGGGAATTGATATTGTAAACAATATTAAAAAAATTCTTTTAAAACATATATTAACCTTATCAATTTCATTTTTCGATAAACACGGCGCCGGAAGACTTATCAGCAGAATCGAATCCGATTCTCAGAAATTATTCATGATGTTCTCTTCGATAGGACTTTCGCTGCTTGCCGGATTCTTGAATATCATCATCGCAGTAAGTATAATGTTGTTTACAAATGTTAAGCTTACCCTGATCGTCCTTTCCATTGCGCCTATTTACCTTTTAGGCGCTTATATCGTATTCAGTAAAATGCGCCCGATGTTCAGAAAAGACAGGGAACTTTACGCCAGGATCATCGGATTTTTAAGCGAACATTTAAAAGCTATTCCATTGTTGAGGAATCTGAATAATTTAGATTGGTCAAAGAAGAAATTCGACCGGATAAATCAGGATAAAAGATGGTACGAATTCAAAATATCAATGTTAGAGCAAAGTGTCTGGTTTGTTATGATGCTCTGTCCTCAGGTTGTTATTGCCCTAATACTTTACAATAGCGTTGACTGGATCAAGAACAATACTATCACTATCGGTACCGTCTGGATGTTCATTCAGTATATTCAACTCGCAGTCGAGCCTCTAGTTATGATATCGGAACAGATAAAAGAACTGCAGAGAGCTTTCGGCGCGGCTGATAAGATATTCGAAATTTTAGACACCGTTCCCGAAGTTAAAGAAGCTCAGAAACCGACCGCGATGAAGGATTTCAGGGATAAGATTACATTTAACAATGTTTATTTTCATTATGACAGTGATAAGCCGGTGCTTAAGAATTTAAGTTTTACGATAGATAAAGGCTCAACAGTGGCAATAGTCGGAGCTACAGGATCGGGTAAAACAACGATAATTTCACTTTTAACCAGATTTTACGATCCGGTTCATGGAAGCATAACTATTGACGGAGTTGATCTTCGGGATATGAAAATAAAGGAATTAAGAACAATGATGAGCCTTGTTCTTCAGGATATTTTCCTCT
>JAKLPX010000182.1 GCA_022013635.1 Candidatus Delongbacteria bacterium | reverse complement strand
GCAAACCGACGATAAAGTCAATTATAAGGGTTATCTGGTGAGCGGAGAGTCGTGGACAAATGTAAATAAAACCGATTCGAAGACTAAAGATTTCAAGGTAAAATCTCCGATTGCAATAGCGGCAGTATTAGGAACGGCATATAAAATGACTTCTGACGAAAAATTGACCGAAATCTCCGTTCTCGACGGCAAGGTTGATGTTGATTTGGAGAAAGAGAAGAAAGCAGAACTTAAAATCAAGCCCAAAAAAGATTCGGGAAGTTTAGCCCCGAAACAGTCTTTTGGTCCGAAACAGATACCGGGACCTTATGAAGTTACGCTTTCAGAATGGATTTCTATCGTAAAAGGCGAAAAGATAAGCATAAGGCAGGACGGAAAATACAATAAAACAAAAACTGATGTGAACACCTTAATTCAGGACTGGGATGCATTTAAGGCTAGAAAATAACATCAAAATCGGATTCTTTTAATGAAATATATTTTGACGGGCGGGGGAACAGGAGGGCATGTATATCCTGCACTGGCCATAGCCGAACAGATAAAAAAGAATGAGCAAGATGCTGAATTTTTATATATAGGTACTAAAAATCATATTGAATCCAAGATTGTGCCTGTAAAGGGTTATAGGATGAAATTTATCAGAGCGATTGGAATGCCTGATAAAAAGTTCAGTGCGGCAATGTTCCTTTTCTTTTTTTATGTGTTATTCGGAACACTGCAAAGCATTTTTATCGTTTTAAAATACCGTCCCGATATGATAATAGGATCTGGAGGTTTTGTATCAGCGCCTCCGATTTTTGCAGGTCATATTTTGAGAAAATTGAAATTATCAAAAACTAAAATGTTCCTTCATGAAGCGAACGCAGAAGCAGGTAAATTAATTAAATTTGCAGGTCCGATGTGCGATGGAGTCGGAGTTTCCTATCTTATGGCTTTAAATTCGTTTAGGGATAACGGGAAATTTGTAGGATATCCTGTAAGACCTGAGTTTTTTAGCGGATCAAAGTCTGAATCTAGAAAAAAACTTGGAATTGACGAAAATAATTTTTTAGTTTTCGCTGTAGGCGGATCACAAGGCGCCAGAACTATAAACAGAGCTATAGTTGACAGCCTGAAATATCTTTCGGATGTAAAAGATATTCTGATAATTCATGTGACAGGAAGAGGAACCTCAGAGTATAACGGTATATTGGATACAATTAGAAGACTTGAAAAAAAATCCCTAAAGGAAAGTGAACTTTCATTTTATAAAAGAATGGATTACGCAGACAATATCAAGGATTATTATTTTTCAGCCGATCTTATTATTACGCGGGGAGGCGGTACAATAAACGAAATAGCTGTATGCGGAACACCTTCACTCATAATACCCAAAGCCAATCTCTCGGGAGATCATCAGGTTATGAATGCCTTAAGCATGAAAAACTCCGGAGCCTCTGAAGTGGTTTATGAAGAGGTCATGACAGAAGACAATAAATTTTTCATAAAAGTTGAAGGGAAAAGGCTTGCTGAGAAAATTATAGAACTGGCTTCAGACAGAACTAGATTAAAGGTGATGTCTGAATGTGCAAAAAAATCTGTGATAGCAAACGCAAATGAAGAAATATCCGGTTTCATTAAGGATATTTTCAAAAATAAGCCCATTACGCAGAATTCTGTAAAATCGTGGCAAAAAAATCCATATTCTGATATTGGAGCAAATCAGATATTGAACTCGATATCAAAGCTTAAACGGGATCAGCTGATGGATAATGAATATCTTGATTATATAAGGTACAGGGCAAGTCATTTTCTGATCTCATCAAATTGGAACATCAAAAATATTGCGGTAAAAATTTCCGGAATTACTAAAGATGAATCAAAAGTCCCTTTTTTAAGCAGACTTTTCAATGACAAACAGGTCGGATTTGTAAAAAGAAATATTATTACGGCATACAGACAAATCGGTTTATATAATGAAACCGTTGAAAGGGATATTTTTACAGCTTTGAGCGATCCGTATTGGGAAATTCAGGTTTCTGCCCTGAATTGTATTAAATATTTTAAGAATGACACAAAACAGAATGACAAATTAAAACCCATTGTAGTTAAACTATTTAACACAGGGAATTATGAGGTTGTTTTAAACGCCATAGATGCATATTCAATCTTCATAAATTCTGAAGAAGAGATAAATGAACTCAAGCAGTTTTATTACCATGACAATTGGAAGATAAGAGAAACCGTTATATCTGTGCTGAGTACGCTAAAAAAAGAGAACATTATTTCTGCGGAATTTCTTAAAAAACAATTTGACGGGATATTGCTCACAACTACCGGATTTGAGCCTCAGTTCGGCATAAAAAAGAAACTAAAAGACAATATTTCATAAAATGGAAAATAAATATTTTATTCACCTTTTTTCACTCTTTCCAAAGAATTCAGAAAATCTTTCTTTTCTTCAGTTCTAAGCTTGTATTCGCCGTATCTCTTTTTATAATACAATTTCTTAATCTTATTCAAGTTACCACTGTCGGATAAAATGTTTTGCAGGCGCTTAAACCAATTTCCGACTGTTTCATTTTCCGGAACCAAGCCTTTTGATCGAAATTTCTCATCAATAATTTTAAGTTCTGGAATTCTTTTATACGGATTAATATTTTTCCTCGAATCTTTTTGTTTATATGGTTTAACATCTTTCAAAATTCTGTACAAAAGAAATAATCCGAGCGGGATTAATGAATATAATAACAAATTCCGGAATAAATCGTTATTATCCTTTTTGAACATGAAAGCCTTATAATACAGGTATGAAATCAAGTCGTATATTCTGTTGAAAAATGAAGGTTTCGTTCGAAATGCCGTAATATCTGGAGGAGTAGGATCGAATTCGCGCCAGTTACCTTTATTATCCCACACGAAAATCCATGCATGTCTGTCTTTTTTTCTTCCTATATATTTTTCTTCAAATTCGTTATACTCCGAAATATAATAGCCCGTAACATATCTTGAAGGAAAGCCTAATCTTCTGTATATCAGACAGGAAAGAGTTGCGAACAATTCACAATGCCCCTGTTTGATTT
>JAKLPX010000181.1 GCA_022013635.1 Candidatus Delongbacteria bacterium | reverse complement strand
AGGTTATTAATAGAAGTAATATTATTTTGCTCATTTTTAATTGTTGTATGTTTGACATGTCTGTTCCTATTTTACTTTTTCTCTTATATATCACTTAATGTCTATTTGCTTCGTAAGCTAATACCGATCTGTGTCTAAATAAATAAAAATGCGACGAAACGACAAATATTCAGTATGGAATACGATTCCGAGTTAATATAATTACTCCTTTACGCACTTCATCGAGAAAGTGAACGGTATATCTGTTCCTTCTATCACCCAGTAATCTTCATCATTCTTCACCATATTAGGATATTTAAAGTAGCCTATGAACGGATATTCCTTGAATGAAGTTACCCTGAGTCCGTTATTGATCGCAGAATTTATGAATTCGCTTATGGGATGAGACCATTCATATTCAACTGTATTTTCCATTTTATCACCGTCGGTATAGGTGTAATCCTCCACGAATCTTTGCGGTCCGTTATTGAAATAACTGCCGATGATCTCAAGCTCTTTCTTTGATTCGCTGTACTCGTACAGGTTGTTGCTCGGATGGCCGTCGAGAATGATCAGTTCGCCGCCGGGTTTAAGGAAATGCGAAGCTACCTCAAACCATCTGTTCAAGTCCGGTATCCAGCAGAATACTCCGTATGACGCGTAAACGACATCAAATTCTCCTTCGAGGTGCTTATCGAGTTCCAGTACATTCGAGCAAATGAACTTCGCTTTGATCCCTGCTTTCTCAGCCAGCTCTTTCGCAAGCTCAATTGCCTTATCCGAAAAATCTGCTCCGGTTGCATCTGCGCCCATTCGTGCGAGAGAAAGTGTATCCATACCGAAATGGCACTGCAGATGAAGCATCTTCTTACCTTTAATATCACCGAGTTCCTCAAGCTCAAGTCTGCCTAATGAGCTTTTACCTTTCAGAAATCCTTCGACATCATAGAATTCGGATTTCTTATGTATTCCCACCCTTTCATTCCAGTTCTTCTTATTTTCTTCCATAAATTCATTCATTTTCTTTCCCTTTCTTTAATTCTTCAATTACCTGCTTCTCAACATACGAAAAAGGTAGCTCTTTATTCTCAGCACCTAACTGAACGAAAGCTTTTGTTAGGTTTTGAGTTGTTGACTCGAGCTTATGCATAAATTCGTTATAAACAACTTCCCGTTTAGGATCGTTTTCATCTTCTCCGTAAAGGACATCTATCAAACTCTCGATCATTTGATCCATTCCCCATAATCTTAAATGCAAAAGTTCATGAATAATTACTTCTTCATAATTTAAAATTGTCGGATTAAAATTATTGAGCATAAGAATAACCTGCTGATTGCTGTCATCGATCTTAATATCTCCTGATTTTCTCCAAGCCTGATCAACCAGTTTAAGCTTTATATCATAATCTTCCAAACGAAGTGTCTTCTGCCATTTCCGAAGTAATATTTCAGCTTTCTCTTTATCTATTTTCATTTCTTTATCTCCCTTAAATTTCCACCATTATTTCATACAATTCTTCAAGTCTAGCTTCTAAGTTTTTGATCTTCTGATAATTCTCGGCGACCATCTCATATTCGTCAGGACTATCCTCAATATTCTTATTCAAACTATTGATCTTTTCTTCAATTTCTTCGATCTCTTTTTCAGTTTGTTCCAGCTTGAATTTATTTGATGCCCGTTTTTTAACGACCGGTTTCACTTTTTTCTCTTTTATCTGAGCCGTGGCAAAAGTGGAACTCTGTTTCTTGGCTACACATTCTTTGTAATAATC
The DNA here is from genome assembly GCA_022013635.1 of Candidatus Delongbacteria bacterium. Classification (GTDB taxonomy): domain Bacteria; phylum UBA4055; class UBA4055; order UBA4055; family UBA4055; genus JAKLPX01. Next base: position 5,275 of record JAKLPX010000181.1, on the reverse strand, counting down.
ATAATCCCCTTCATAACTGTTTGCTCCATCTTCAGAGAGTTCAACGATCCTGTTCGATATCTGATTGATAAAATATCTGTCATGAGACACGAACAAAATTGTTCCTTTAAAGCTGTTTAAGGCTTCTTCGAGCATCTCTTTTGAATCTATGTCAAGATGGTTTGTAGGTTCATCGAGTATGAGAAGGTTTGTATCTGTCTGCATGAGAAGCGCAAGTTTTAGCCTTGTTTTCTCACCGCCTGAAAGTTCTTTAACTTTTTTAAATACTTCATCTCTTGTAAATAGAAAGTTCGCAAGTGCATTACGCGCCTCGCCTTCATATACTTTACAGAATTCTTTATAAGTATTAAGCACATTATTCTCCATATCATCGAACTGAATATTCTGATCAAGATATGCTGTTTTTACGCTTGAACCGATAACAGCTTCACCGGCATCGGCCTCTATCTGATCCAGAATGATCTTTAAAAGTGTTGTTTTTCCGCTGCCGTTCCTTCCGATCAGACCGATCTTATCACCGGTCTTTATGTCGAAGCTTACATCGGTCAGTATTTCAAACGCACCGTAAGCTTTCTTTATATTTTTTAATCCTACATCTATCATAATAATTCTTTAATCCTAAGAAAATTTAATTTTAATATTGATATTTAGTTTTGAGGGATTGTAACTATGCTTTAAAAGAATTCGTACACAGAAAATGATATTCTGCAGAGAGGATGTTGTTTTTATAAAGTAAGTTACAACTTATAATTTAGATATTTTCATTTCAACAATTTCCTATAATTAATGTTTTACACTTATCCTTCCACTTACAGCTCTTGAAATCAGATCTGTCAATCTGCTTTCGCCGTTGAAGTGCCGCCTACTTTCAAAAAGATAAGAGCCGATCCCGGGTTATTCACCCCTCTTTCTCAAGCCGTCAGGGGACCTATCTATGTTAAGTTTTTGCTTCCGGACACGGAATGTAAAGTATTTTATTTTAAAAATCAAGAAAAATATTGTAATAGAATAATACCATCTGCCCGATTGATTATTTCTTCCACCACTGTATCAGGCGCCTGTGCTGCTCGCGCTCTTTATAGGTTTTTGCGACATGAATCTTTTCGCCGGTAAAAAAATCCCTTTCGGTATAATACATACAAGCGGCGATGGTCATCGGCAGCGGCATGAAATCCTGCACCTGCTCCACCCTGATATTATTCTGTTTAAGGTAATCCCTCATCCTTTCCGCCGCCTCAAGAGTTACTCCCGGAAAAGCGGAGATAAGATAAGGAAGAATATATTGTTCTTTCTCCGAATACTTTTTGAACTCACTTACGAATTCTTCATATTTATCAATAGAAGGTTTCAGCATAAGTTCAAGAATTTTCGCTTCGGTATGTTCGGGAGCGATTTTCAGAAGTCCGGATGTGAATTCTTCCGATACGGCTTTTATATAGTTTTTATCAAGCAATGCCAATTCATGCCTGATACCGCTGTTGATAAAAACTCTTTTATAAGCCTTAACTTTATCGTAAAGCACCAACAATTCCTTATGACTTGTATTTAAATTCGGACACACTTTCGGGAACAGGCATGATAATCTTCTGCACTTCTGACATTTTACAAAATCATTTCCCCGCATTCCGTACATATTTGCGGAAGGACCGCCGAGATCGGTAACCGATTTTGATTTCAGCTTTTTTGCTTCGTTTACGATCGAATCAACCGACCGTGATTGAATAAAACTACCCTGATGTTGAGCTATGGAACAGAATGAACAGCCTCCGAAGCAGCCTCTATGAATAGTGATCGAATTTAAGATCATATCAAAAGCAGGTATCCTCTCTTTATAAGACGGATGAGGTTTTTTCTCGAAATCCGATTCGAATAATTCGTCAATATTGCCGTCAGGCAGAACAGGCGGATTAACGATTAAAAATCTGCCGTTCGTTTCCTGAATTAGTCCGGTATCAAGGAATGGATTGGTCAAGCCGTGGACAATTTTTTCTGCCTCAATAAATTTATCTTTATCCGAACCGACTTCTTCAAACGAAGGAAGTTGTTCGTATTTATAAACGCCTTCGTTCGGGAAATAATCTGAAATCTCATCCTTTTTTACAATAAAAGCCGTCCCTCTCAGGCTTCTCAAGTCCCCGACGAATTTACCCGATCTTAATTCCTCAGCTATTTTAAGCGTAGTTCTTTCGCCTTGTCCATAAACCAGAATATCGGCTTTGGAATCGAACAAAATGCTCCTTCTAACCTTGTCAGACCAATAATCATAGTGAGCGATCCTTCTCAAACTGGCCTCAATACCACCGATAACAATCGGAATACCTTTAAAATTCTCTTTCGCCTTATTCGAATATGCAATAACAGCCCTATCAGGTCGTTTTCCTCCGATTCCGCCTTCTGAATAATCGTCACTTTTTCTTCGTTTTTTGCTTGCTGTATAATTATTTACCATAGAATCAACATTGCCCGAAGTTATACCGACGAATAAAGATGGAGCGGGAAGCTTTTGGAAATCAGAATTAGATAAGATATCCGGCTGTGCTATAATACCTACTTTAAAACCGTTTTTAACGAAATATTTACCGATTATCGCGGCGCCGAATGAAGGATGGTCAATATAGGCATCGCCCGTTATGAGAATTATATCCAGATAATCCCAGCCGAGAAACTTCATTTCGTCTATGTTTGTCGGAAGGAACATTAAATTTTCTCAACTATTCTGAAATTTCTCTTATCATATCTTTAAGTTTATTGCGCGTTGTCATATCTTTATTTTGAGTCGAAAGTTTCTGAGCGGCTCTTAAAATTAAAAGCGCGTCTCTCGATCTTGAACTTTGGCAATAAACATCGGATAATTCGAGAGTCAGCTCAATATAAAGTTTTGAATAATCCGATATTTTTACGGCATTGTGACCTGCCTGCAGATTAAAAATCGCCTCTTTTATCCTGTTTTTTCTTTTAAGGATTTTTCCTAAAAGCAGGTATGCGAGAGCAATAAAATGGATGTTTTTCGCCTTTTTTGAATAAAGAAGCGAATATTTCATATATTTGAGAATTCTGCTTATATCGTCTTTAATATCGTTCTTATATTTGTTGAACGGATCTTCTTCGTATTCTATAATTTCACCGTAATACATTTCGGCAAGATAATAATAAATCATTCCCATCCGCTTGTATAATTTCTTTTCTCTGTAAACCTTAAGGGACTCTTTCAAATTTTTCTCGGCTTCGACATAATTCTTTTTCAAGATTTTCAGCCTTGCGATATGAAGCAAAGAATAGGCTCTCGCGAGACTGCTGTTTATTTCTTTTGCGATCTTGCTTGCCTTGTTGAAACATTTTTCCGCTTCCAAAGGATTATTGTGGAAAATATTGCAAACTCCGAAATCAGACAGTCTGTAGCTTATTTCTTCAAGATTATTCAAAGCCCTGAATATCTTTATTGATCTTTCAAAATTCGACATTGCCGATGTAATATCTTTTATTTCGAGATAAATATTACCGAGCTGTCCTGCGCAGATTCCCTCGACATCTTTCAAGCTGAGCAGGGATGCGATATTCAAAGCTTTCTCGTAATATTTGACAGAATCTTTTACTTTTCCGAGTTTGTATGTAATTTTTCCGAGATTTCCCAATAAAATTGATTGGAATTTAAGATTGTTATTTTTTTCGGCGATTTTCAGTCCGTTTTGGAAAGTGGCGATGCTTTTGGCGAATCTGAATTGAGTTTCGTACACGATTCCCAATTCGTTCAGAAGTAAACATCTGCTTTCGTAATCTTTGGTTCCGGAAATATATCCAAGTGCCTTGTTTATATAGTTTACGGTAAGCTTTACATTGCCTTCGTTCTTCTTAAAAAGCGCATAAAATCTATAAAGTTTTCCTTTCTGCTCGTCGCTTAATTTATATTTCCTTAAAATATTCGATGCTCTATACAGCAATTCTTTTATCCTTTTGGCGGGAGAAAAACTAATCGAATTTTCAAGTATGGTCGAGATGATCTCAAAATAAAAATTATAATTGTCGGATTTCTCATATTTTTTTATCAGCGGATAAGAGGTTTTCCGCGCCTTTATATGCTCATTCATTTTATAAAGTATTTTTATCTCTTCGAGAATTAATTTATCCTTCGTTTCGGATTCGCTGTTAAAAGCAATTAATTTCTGGAGATTTCGATATGCGCTTTCTGTGAAATTCTTATCTTTCGCGGCAATATAAGCTTCTTCAAGATACTGAGTAGCTTTTTCCTGATTGCCCGCCTGATAATAATGATGCCCGAGCCAGTCTGAATGAGTTAATTTAGAGATTTCTTTCGTTTCCTCCAATAGTTCTGCGACTCTCTTATGCCAAAGTCTCCTGTTTTCGTCTGTTGCCGAACCGTAAACTACTTCACTTATAATCGGATGAGAAAATATAAAATGATTTTCCAGATAATACGGCTTTATGAAATTGCTTTTTGATATCTCTTCAATATCTTTTACATCGAAATCAGGATAATATTTTTTTACTATGGTATAGTCGAATTTAACGCCTATAACCGAACACGCTTGAAGTATTTCAAGATGTTTGGGCATAAGTTTTCCCATATTCAGTTTCACAATTTCCTTAATGTCTGTAGGAATATTCTTTTTCTTATAATGTTTGGTCTTCTCAAGAAGGTTTTCTTTTTCAAGAACCATTCCGTTAGTAAAAACGAACCTGAAATATTGTTCAAGAAAGAATGGATTTCCTGCCGCAAGTTTTAAAATAACTTTCTCGACTTCAGAAGACATTTTTTTACCCTTGCTTAACTGCTTAAGCAGTAGGCGCATTGTGTCTTTCTTCAGCGGAGGCAATTCCTGCTTAAACGGCTTTAAATATTTGTTGAATTCAAGGTCTTCTTCGCTATGATAAGTAATCAAAAACGATATTTTATTTATTTCGCCTTTTTTATTTCGTCTGTTGCCAATCTCAACCAAATGCGATATGCTGTATTGAATGACATACTGCATTAAATCTTTTTCTTCGTGCTTGAGGTTATCAATATCGTCAAAAATGAAAATTACGCCTTCAGTTCTCTGAATATAATAATAATAATTGAAGATTATCAGAAGGCTCAATGCCTCTTTTAAATTTTTCAGCCTTAATTCGGGCGATAATGAATCGTATATACTTTCCTTTTCGTCAACATTGTACATAATTTTATACAGTATGAAAAGTTTGCTTTTAAATTGTTCCGCTTCAATCTCATCCGGAGAATTGGTTATAAGCTTATTGAAATATTTATCAAGCTTGATTT
>JAKLPX010000180.1 GCA_022013635.1 Candidatus Delongbacteria bacterium | reverse complement strand
GTATCCAAAGATAAAGGATATAATTGGGATTCAATACCCAATCCACTAAACGACTTGGTTTATTCTAATTTAGAGTTTATAGATGAAAATGGAAATTACATGATTACAGTCGGAGCAAGCGGTAGTTTTTACATTGCACATAAAGATACTCTGATCTGGAGACAAATGCCCAATGCACCAGATGGGAGCTTGTATATAAAAGAATATAAATCCTGTCTATATTCATTAAATTGGGGAGGTGTAACAAAGTCAAATGAAGATTGGACAGAATGGACAAAAGTTTTGGAAAAAAGCAATACATCTCAGTTTAATGCGTTTGTAGTGGATTCGATCGGAACTGTATATGTCGGATCAATTAATCCTATGGCAGGAAAAGAAGAAGGCATTTACAGATCATTTGATTGCGGTGTAACATGGGAATGGTATCCGGAGCGTTTTGCTGTTTTTACTATGGCAGTAGATAAAGATGGCAGAATATTTGCAGGTTGTTTTGATAAAATACTCAGATCAACAGACAACGGGAATTCATGGCAGAATGTACAAAACCTAAGCGCATGGCCTTATTGCATGTTAATAAACGGCATAGATGAGATCTATATTGGAGCAAGCAATGACTGGTTTTTTGGTGGAGTTGCAATAAGCAAAGATCACGGTGATTCATGGCAGATGTTAAATTCGGGGTTGGATATATTCACAGGAGCGATTTATGATATGGCAGAATCACCCGACGGTTATATTTATCTGGCAACCGACGGAGGCGTGTACCGCAGCTTGGAATCAACAACAGGTATAAACGAGCAGGAAAATTTATTGCCGGAGGAAGCTGTCCTGTATCAAAACTATCCGAATCCGTTCAACAATGAAACTAATATATCTTTCACAATAAAAGAAATTTCAGATGTCAGGCTATCTGTATATAATATAAAAGGCGAATTCATTAAAGAAATCTGCGATGACAGATTAGATATAGGATTGCATGAATATTCTTTTAAGGCGGATAATAACAATTCAGGAGTATATTTATACAGATTGACAATTAACGGGAAATCAGAAGATATAAAGAAAATGATTTATCTAAGATAAAAAAGGAGGTGCCTGTAAACGCATTGACATTAAGCTCGCCGTAAAGCTACCACCAAGTAAAATACGGAAAATCCAAGTCAAGGTTACCAGCACCTCTCTGTTTGTAATATAACAAGAAACTGCCGGTAACCGCAATCAAAAATTTCAAGTCGAAGGAGTGCAACATGAAGTTTTACAAATTACTGGCAGCAGTTATGTTTTTTTGTTTCATCGGCGCAAAAGCTGAGCTCGTCAATTTAAACCCCGATCCGACAGGAACGCCGTGGGTCACAGGTGGATACAAATACGGAGCGGCGGAAGAAGCGAAGTATAACTCGCTACCGTATGTGGAAATAACGCCTGAGGCAAGAACGAAAGTGCTAGATCCGATGGTGGATAACACTACAGGTGCGTCCGGTGTATATTTCAGGCCTGTGTTCCATCAAGGTGATTACGGCAATTGCGCACAGGCAGCCGCTATCGGTTACGCATTTACATACGAGATTAACAGGCTGAGGCAATTACCTGCAAATCTTGAAGGGAATACAAAAAACCAGTATCCTGTAAATTACACATATAACTACTGGAATAACGGAGAATCTGGAACAGGATCCACTTTTGATAATGCCGAAACTACAGGAAGAGAGTACGGTATTCCTAATTCTGAAATCTGGTACGAAGTCACAGGCGATTATCTTACGGGCAATGCCGTTCAGTGGATGAACGGGTATGAAAAGTATTTTGATCTTTTTGAAAACAGAGGCGCGATGCAGAATAGGATAAAAGAAAGGATCCAATTCGGCGATATGACAGATCCCGCAAATATCGATAAACTAAAAATATATCTGGACAATCATGGATATGGTTCCGAAACCGGCGGTGTTGCGGTTTTCGGATTCGATATGGAGCACGCAGATTGGGACCAAATACCTCCGAATTATTATATGGGGAACAAATCAATTTTTATAAATACCGGTATTGATTTTGACCATGGAATGACAATAGTCGGCTATGATGATAATGTAGCTTTTGATTTTGAGGTAGAATACCCACAGCCTCGACAACCTTTTGATCCACCGCTCCCACCGAGTAATAAGTATCAGAACGGTTCGGATAAACCGATGGCTTTATGGGAAGTAGGAGCTCTAAAGATTGCCAACAGTTGGGGTAATGGATGGCCAACATCTTATGATGGCGGATTTATATATCTGCCGTACAGGCTTCTAGCTCAAGGAAAAGTTAATGGAGTCTGTGCTATTGTACCCGAAAGCGATCATGAAGTACAATTGGCTTATAAAGTAAATTTGTTTCATGAATTAAGAAACAAAATGGATTATTCTGCTGCAATGTCAATAAACCCCGCAAGTGATCCGGCAGATTCTGATGTATTAGAATATCAGATAATAACAAGCCAAAATAAAATGGGCGGATTATTACCGGTACAGGGTGTGAACAGTGATCCGATTGAGTACGGACTTGATGTGACAGATTTTTTTAAAGATGCCTTTAAGGGAACTACAGATATGTACTATCCAAAGAAATTCTTTTTTATTGTAGATGATATTTCATCGGCACAACCGGTTATTCCAAATGAAATTTTATCATTTGAATTATATGATCACCGCAATAATAATGAACTTCATATCAGATGCAACGAAAATAATAAAGTGATTGCACCTGACGATCGAACTTCTATGTCAATAATTTATGACATTTTCAATAATAATGAAGATTTTAATAATAATGAAGAAGTTATTCATATATCCGATAATGTTGGATTTTCGTTACCGGCAGGAATTTCAGGTAGAAGAACTTTATCTGTTGCTAATAATTCAAGGTTATATTTCCACAATACAAGTTTTGATTCACGAATACCTTTTGGATTACCAGCTACAGATAGACCTTGTATAGTAATTGAAGGTAGTGCAGAATTTATCGGCTTTGATGAAAGTACTGAGGATTTTATAAACGCAGAAGATACGGATTTTATCATAAATTCCATTCTTTATTTGGAAAATTGTGATTTAATTATGGGGGAATCATCGGTATTGGTTTTAAATGACAATGCCGAAATAATAGTAACAGAAAATTCAGAGCTAGTTATTTCTCCTAATTCAAATATAACTTTCGGTGCAGGCTCTAATATAGTTGTTAAATCCGGCTCAACCTTGAAATTATCAGATGATATTACAATTCCTGTCGGGTCTCAGATTGATCTAGAACCAGGTGCTAATCTTGTTATAGATGGGAACATAAGAATTACCGGTAATATTCAAATGGCAGACGGAGTAAATATTGATATTCTTGATAATTCAAGCTTAGGTTTACAACTTTCACAGGTTACTATTTTAGCGGGAACATCATTGAAACTTGGTGTAAATGCTAAGCTAATCATCGAAAACGGCTCTAATCTTATATTTGAGGACGGAGCCGTCGTAGAGTTAGCTGAGGGTGCAGAAATAATCATAAAGAACAAAGGTAAACTTATAACCAACAACAATACTACAGATAGGGTTACTTTTGCTTCAAATACCGGCAGTACAGGAAACTGGGTAGGAATTACTTGTGAAGGCGGGAGTACTCTTGAGCTTAATGGAGTAAAAATATCAGGTGCTACAACTGCAGTATTTGCTATGCCGAATATAACCGTTAATGGTACTGGTACTTTAGACTTTGGCGATCAAACTGTAGC
>JAKLPX010000179.1 GCA_022013635.1 Candidatus Delongbacteria bacterium | reverse complement strand
CAAGCCTTCGTTAAATTCTGATAAAATTGGAATAGGCTTATTTTCCGATATCTTTTCTAATTTTATTCCGGTTTTGGTAGGACAAACACTAACGCATGCGCCGCATGTCTGACACACATCAGTCATTACCTCAAAAGCCGGAACTACAACGCGTTTATTGCCTCTGTTTGCAAAACCGATCGCTCCCTTTCCCATTCTGTCTTTGCACATCCTCACGCATAAACCGCAGAGAATACAATCTTCATTTTTCAGTTCGATCCTTGGCTTGCCGACTCCAATTTCTTTTGCAAGAATTTGTAACACTTCGGAATTCGGGCATCTTGCGAGCAGCAGTTCAATAATGATCTTCCGTGTTTTCAATACACGATCGGTATCTGTTTTTATGACCATGCCATTCTGCGCAGGATAATTGCAGGTCACCTGAAGATACGACCAGTCATTCCTGAATATTTCTACAAGACAAAGCCGGCATGCACCGTATGGACTAAGTGCCTTATGGTGACACAGCGTTGGAATTTTTATGCCGATTTTCTGGCATGCATCAAGAAGTGTTGAGCCTTCCTCCACTTCAACAATTTTATCATCAATAGTTAGTTTTACCACATTAACCTCGCCGTTTATTCGCTTCATAATTATTCTACCTCTACAGAATTAAATTTACAAACCGAATAACAGATACCGCATTTAATACACTTTGCCTGATCTAAAATATGCGGTTCTTTGCGATTACCCGAGATAGCCTTAACCGGGCATTTTACAGCACATACTGTACATCCGATACATTTTTCAGGATCAATATGAAAATTAATTAATGCTTTGCAAACATGAGCGGGACATTTCTTGTCTTTTATATGAGCTTCGTACTCTTCTCTGAAATTATTGATCGTTGAAAGAACAGGATTCGGAAGCGACTGCCCCAGACCGCATTGAGAAGCATCCTTTATCGCGTGCCCCAGCTCTTCAAGAAATTCTATGTCGCCTTCTTTTCCGTTGCCTTCAGTTATTTTCGTAAGAATCGCAAGCATTGCCGAACTGCCTTCCCTGCAGCTGGAACATTTTCCGCAGCTCTCGTCGGTTGTGAATTCAAGGAAATATCTCGCTATATCCACCATACAGGTATTCTCATCCATTACAACCATTCCGCCTGATCCCATCATGGAGCCGACAGCCGTCAGCCGTTCAAAGTCAACAGGCAGATCAATCATAGAAGCGGGAATACATCCTCCTGACGGGCCGCCGGTCTGAACAGCCTTGAATGCCTTATTATCTGGTATTCCGCCGCCTATATCATAGATGATTTCTCTCAATGTAATGCCCATCGGAACTTCCACAAGCCCTGTGTTATTTATATTTCCGACGAGAGAGAAAACTTTTGTGCCCTTGCTTTTTTCCGTGCCTATGCTTGAAAACCATTTACTGCCTCTTAAAATTATCGGCGGAACATTAGCGAATGTTTCTACATTGTTAAGCACGGTCGGCTTATACCACAAGCCCCTTTCGGTGGCATGTATATATTTGGGTCTCGGGATTGCCGCTCTGCCTTCGATTGATTCGAAAAGCGCAGAAGATTCACCGGCAACAAAAGCTCCCGCGCCCTGTTTGATCTCGATATCAAAATCAAAACCTTTGCCAAGAATATCTTTACCTAAAAGTCCATATTCTCTTGCCTGCCCGATTGCAATTTCCAATCTGCTTATTGCAAGCGGATATTCCGTTCTTATATAAACAAATCCTTCATGCGCTCCAATTGCCGCTGCTCCTATCAGCATGCCTTCTATTACTGCATGAGGATCCGACTCGATAAGACTCCTGTCCATATAAGCGCCCGGGTCTCCTTCGTCCGCATTGCAGATTATATACTTCTGATCGCCTTCAGCTTTTCTGCAGGATTCCCATTTCTTCCCTGTCGGGTAGCCGCCACCGCCCCGGCCTCTCAAACCGGAGTTCCTTATCTCTTCTATAATTTCTTCGGGGCTCATCGCCGTTAAAACCTTTATCAGCGCATTATATCCGTCCCTGCCTATATAATCGTCAATATTCTCGGCGTCTATCAGACCCTTATTTCTTAGAGCTATCAACTGCTGTTTTTTAAAAAATCCGATTTCACTCCTTTTAGGGATCGGAATATTTTCACCCGGAGGCGTGTACATCAATTTTTTGACCGGACTTCCTTTTAGAAAGTGTTCTTCAACCAGGTATGGAATATCTTCAGGGGATAGCAATTGATAAAAGATATCCTCCGGTTGAACTACAACAATGGGTCCCTGAGCGCAAAAACCCTGACAACCCGTGCCAACTACCAGAATTTCTTTTTCCAATCCCTGTTTTGAAATTTCTTCTTCTAAAAGCTTCTTAATATTGAAGGCGCCGCACGAAATACAGGCAGTTCCGGCACATACCATCAAATGAGTTCTAAATTCCATAATTAGGCATCCTGTTTTTCCTCCAGTGACTTATAATGTTTAACGATCTTGGGAATATCCTCTCTTTTGAGCTTTCCGTGCACATCTTCATTAACTGTGATTACGGGAGCCAATCCGCAGCAGCCGAAACAACGGGCAGTTTCCAAAGTGAAATTCTTGTCTTTTGTTGTTTCTCCCACTTTAATGCCGAGTTCATTTTCCAGAGCCTCTATAAGTCCCGGAGCTCCTTTTACATGACATGCAGTTCCGATGCAGACATTTATAATATATTTTCCTCTTGGTTCAAGATTGAAAGAGTTGTAGAAAGTAACTATATTATATATATCCGCGAGATGCACATTCAGTTCATCGGATACATATCTCAAGATATCCTCCGGAAGATAACGATATTCTCTATTTATCTTTTGAAGAATCGGCATTAAATTACCTTTCTGACCGCGGTATTTCTCCAAAATAGGTTCAACTTTCTTTAAATCTTCATCTTTCAATTTAACATAAATTTTTTCGACAGGATAAAGCGCGATCGAAACAGGGCAGGCGGCAGTGCAAGCCCCGCAGCCTGTGCATTTATCTTCGTCCACATATCTTGGATTTTTCTTCACTTCAACCTTGAAATTTCCCGCTTCGCCTGTCACTTTTCCCAATTCGGCATTCGTGATTATCTCAATATTCGGATGTCTTCCGCAGTCAACAAGTTTTGGAGAAACTATACACATGGCGCAATCATTTGTGGGAAATGTTTTGTCTAACTGAGCCATTGTTCCGCCGATGGCCGGTGTCTGCTCAAGCAGATATACTTTATATCCTGAATTTGCCAGATCAAGCGAAGATTGTATCCCCGCAATTCCCGCTCCGATGACCAGTACGGAACCTATTTTCTTATTCTCCATTAAATAAAACTCCCGGAAATTTAATTCCTTTGTTTTGATATCTGCCTACCATTTATCTTTCAATACATTGTCTATTTTTTTCTTTATATTGTCGGCTGAGCTATCCACGTGGTGGAGCTTATTGTT
>JAKLPX010000178.1 GCA_022013635.1 Candidatus Delongbacteria bacterium | reverse complement strand
TAATAATTTAATGCTGACCAATAAGCAACGGCACTATTTTTACATATATATGTTCCAATCACATAGGAATTATTAAAATTTACATCCGCATAGTATTTTCTCTGAAGCCTAACCAGAAAACCTTTTTGACTAAATTCTCCAACACTTCATTTATATTATCAAAATTTTTGAGATATATACGCTGTCACCCATTACTTTTCCCTTCGGTTAAAGACTAATTTTTTTAGTCCTATCGCTACACAATGTGTAATATAACATATTTATATACTATTTGCAATATCTCATAATTTCAATATTATTGAATACTTCGTCTTAATTTAATTCCTTCTTCCGAATATTCTAAGAAGCATCAAAAATAGATTGATGAAGTCCAGATACAAGGTCAACGCGCCCATTATCGCTTCTTTCTTATCCTCATCAGTGCCTTCGTTGCCGATAATGTTCATATTTTTGATCTTTTGAGTATCATAAGCTGTCAGACCGACGAATACGAATACGCCGATATAGGTAACAAGCCAGTAAAGAGCACTGTTTGCCCAGAACATATTTACGACCGAGCCGATAACGATACCGATCAGGCCCATAAAGAAGAAACTTCCCCAGCTTGTAAGATCTTTCTTGGTCGTATAGCCGTAAAAGCTCATCGCGCCGAACATAGCCGCTGCAGTGAAGAATGCGCTTGTTATCGCTGCCTGAGTATAGACAAGAAATATGAATGATAATGTGAGTCCGTTGAGTGCTGCATATAATATAAACACAAAAGTAGCTCGCGAAGCGCTCATTTTTTTAACCGCAATCGCCAGGTAACCTACCGCAAAAAGTTCGGCTATGAAAAGTCCGAAAAATATGAACGGATTGCCAAACATAAAATTGATCATACTTTCGCTTGTGGATACATAATATGCTACGGCTGTTGTTACAAGAAGGGCCGTCATCATCCAGTTATAGACACTTAGAATAAACCTTCTCTGCTCTTCTGCAACTTCCTGAGATATAACTCTGTCTTGAATCATAGTTGACTCCTTATTTTTCCGGTAAAAATTTCCATGCGTAATCTTTTGCTTTTTTCATTTCAAATTTCTCAATAATTTTAATGTGGTAATTTAGCTAAAAAATGTCTTAAATACAACTTTTTACTGTTTATCCCATTATCTTTACGCAGAGTGCGGCAATGAATCCTATGAGTGTCGAAAGACCTGCGACAGCACTTCCACCGTGCTCATAAGCTTCGGGAAGCATCGTGTTGGCTATCATTGTAAGCATAGCTCCGGCTGCCATCCCTTCAATTCCTGAAATAAAATAACGAAGTGTGCCTTCGGGATGAGCAGGAAATACAAGTGCACCGATCATGGCGCCTGCACCTGTCATTATACACAGCGACATCCACATCCAGAATATTTTTTTAAAGCCCGAACCCTGCTTCTGCATTGTGACCGCGCTTGACATTGCCTCGGGTAGATTCGCGAGGAATACACCTGCTATAAAAGCAAAGCTCATTGATCTGTTTGCCGCCGCTGCTGCTACGGTCAGCATCCCGATCACCAGAGACTCGGGGATACCGTCCAGCGCTATACCGAGCCAAATCGCCATAGCTGCTCCGCCTCCCTGATGTTCTTTGACTTCTGCATCCATGTCCCTGCTTGAAACCGAAATTGATAGTTTGCTTAAATTACTCTGAGCCTTTTTTTGCCATTGTGCAGATTCATTTTTAAACGAATAATCTTTTACTGATATATCATTCAGCCTTTCTTCCATCAGCTTTATGCCTTCATCGTGAAGAGCTGGCGAATTTCTGAAGAGATAATCAAAATCAGCTTTCTGAATAACAAATAATTTCACATCGTCTATTGCCTGAACCGTAGCTGTTCTCGGACTGTCCGAAATGAGAGCTATTTCGCCGAAAACATCATCGCTGCTTAATTCAGCTATATCCTTTTTTTCCCCGTCACATTCTCTGATGATCCGTACATTTCCGCTGATAATGAAAAACAATTCCCGACCTTCTTCTCCCTGTTTAAATATAGTCTCTCCCGCTGAATACCCTCTGGTTTTTATATAAGGGATTATCTGAACCACTTCTTCAGCCGGAAGCATTTGAAGGAATCTTACCTTACTCAGACTTTCTATCAACTGTTTTACATTGTGCGTCTTTTTCTTGCTCACATACTTTTTTAAAAGTGCAGATTTCCGCAAAAATGCGCCTTTATTATTAAGTATCTGATTTAGAAGTTCAAAAACAAGACCACCGAAAACTGCGCCTATCATGGTTGAGATGATTATTAGTTTGTCATGCCCTTCATGCGACAGATGAAGCGAGTGGGCAAAGAGTTCTATTGTAAGTGCAAACAACAATGCTCCGCCTCCGAACGCCATTAATGATGATGTCACTTTTTGCGTAGGTTTCGACCATATACCTATGACTGCCCCGAGTGGAAGCGAAACCGCGCTTACTAGTCCCCATATTAAAGCAAGCATTGCTATTGTAACCGTTGTACTCAATTTTTCTCCGAATTATTAATGAATTGAGTGATATCACTTAGTTTTAGCTTTTCCATATTTTGCTTTTGGCTCATTCTCTTCACCGTTCACTTCTTTTTTTCTTATATGTTAACAATAACTCTAAGTTAAATCAACTTCAAAATGCTTTTTTATTACAGATGTCGGACTTCCTCTAAAAATGCCGAGCGTTTTTTAAATTCCAATTTTAACTCGGAAAAACGCATATCCCATTTCTCATTTTCATTCAATATTGCTGTATAAATGTGTTTAATCTTTGCCAAATATTTAGCCGCAGACTGATAAGCCTCTCTGTTACCGTCCTGAATAATCAATTTATAAGTATCGTCGTCGGCTTGAGTTTCTCCGGAAGTATCCTTGAAAAGTCCTTTTTTATCTGCCGAAAAATAACCGTTATGTGCTTTAGACACTTCGTATTTATTTAAATCTGCGAAGGCAGGCTGAGTTGAAAATTCATGATAAGTAATTAAGTTTCCGATAAATGAAACGAATTTCGTTTTTAAATTTTTGATATGAATCTAATGCATCTAATTTTTCTAATGGAATTTTATGACCTATAGGTTGATATAATTCATTTATTTTTAAATCCTTTCTTTTTCTCTGAGTTAACTGAGCTCTCGCAATTCTGATTGCACTTTCTATTACAGCTTTTGGATCCGAATATTCCTCCGGGGTTTTTTGAATCTTCAATTCAGAGTCCGGTTTTTCAGTGCCGATTTCTCTTTTTAATAAATCTTTATCCGCCAGCATCCACGCTTCAGTCATTTGAACAGGTACGATAGCTACGAGGTTTTTACAATATTCATCACCGAGTTTATTTATGGATTTTATTGAAGGTATGATTTTCTTACTTATAGCAACAGAATCATCTTTGAAATCTGCATCTGTGTGAACGCATAATATTTTTATCCCGTATTTTTCAAATCCATCTTTCGAGGCTTCATTCACTAATTTAACAAACTTGTCAGTTTTGTAATCCTTTCTTTTTAGAACATACAAGTTAACAATCATAGCACCAGTACATTCACAGCTTATCGTATCGAATGTCCTTTTGACTACGCTTTCCAAAAACCTGTTATCTGTCGGACCTTCGGCGATCAAACCTATGTTTATTTCTATCATTTTTCTTCCACAAGTTTATATTTATCCATGCCTGATGTACTTAAATATTCCTCTATAGTTGCAAGGGAAATTTTCAGATCAATTTCAGAATATTTTAAAAAATATTGTGGATCTTTAGTCGCAGGAGTAATCTTTGTTATATTAAATTTTACCCGTTTGTTTCCAATATTAGTTATCAAAGTTCTCATCACTGATAAATGTACTGAAACATTCCTGTCGTCACGCCATTTTCTCATCTCATTAACAAATAAAGGTGAATGAGTATTTACAATTAGCTGCCTGAGAGGCATATCAGGATTATTAAATTCCGTTGTTAAATCCTTTAATAATTCCGCGATAGCTTCAATTCGAAATGGATGGATACCATTTTCAGGTTCTTCAAAACAAATCAGTCCCGAATATTTTTCATCATGCTCCATGATACATAGAGCCAATATTCTTAAAGTTCCTTCAGAAAGTACTCTGGAACTGTATTCTTTCCCGTCTTCACCTTTGAGTAACAAAACATACTGTTTGTTTTCTTTATCATCAAAAACAGATATTTCTGTGAACTCGGGTAAAAACGAATTTAGTTTTCTTGAGATTTCTACCAAAGAGTAGGTATCCTGCTGTTGTATTCGAAAAAGAGCAGCAGCTAAGTTTTTGCCTGAAGAACTTATAACATCTTCACCAGTTTTTTTGCTTGTCGGCTGCCTCAAGTCTTCGGGATTTAACTGCATAAATCGCCACTTCTTCATTTCTTCTTTTGCTGCAAGAATATGCCTAAAATCAACGGTGTCGAAACTACTTAAAACGGTTCTAGTTGCTCTAATTAATGGGAAATTTCTTTTATTCCCCCCTTTTGTGTCTTGGGGTACTACTACAGTTTGAGTTCCATCTTTGTTTTCAGTATATATGTAAGGAATTCCTCTCCTTCCTCCTGCGACTACTTTTGGTCTCCAATCTTCAATATTTTTAATTTTTAAGATGTTTATCCATTTATCTTCTTTATTTTTTAAATTCTCTAAATATTCATGTGTAACTTCCAAGTCTTCAATACCATATTCATTAGTAAACCTTTTTATTTTTAATTCATAGCGTAATCGAGTATATCTTAATAATACTTCATTACCCCATGAATCTTTCACAGTTTTATTTACAAGCATTTCTACTGCAAATTCCATTTCGCGAGCATATATATTTTCATCGTATTGCGTAAATAATTCTATCATTTCACCGCGCTGATCTTTAAATGCGCTATTTATTTTATCAGCTTCAGCGAGGTTTGATAATAATTTGAGGGCATCGAAAAGATTACTTTTCCCTGAAGCATTTGTACCGGCAATTATAGTTAAAGGAGTAAATTCCATTTCAAAATTATGAAATGATTTAAATCCGTTAATTTTTATATATGTTATCATATCAAACTCCTAAACCGTTTTAAATTCTATGCCTGCATCCTTCATCTGAAGAACTGTATTTGTTTTGAGCTGATCATTACCCTCGAATAGCTTATCTAAAGCTATAACTTTCTTTGGCTTTAAACCTATGACATTCTTGATAATTTCCTTATTTACCGACTCAAGAAGCAAAATCATTTCGTCAGTATTTACTACATAGCTATTTTTTTTATGCTCAATCCTGCAATTTAGATCAAATCCTGATTTGAGTAATAATTCATAAGCGAT
>JAKLPX010000177.1 GCA_022013635.1 Candidatus Delongbacteria bacterium | reverse complement strand
GGTCCGATCGAAGAGCTTAAACAAACTAAGATCACTCAACCTGCGATTTTTGTTCTGTCTGTTATTATCAATAAACTCCTAGAAGAGAAAGGTATAAAACCTGTAATAACTGCAGGTCACAGCCTTGGAGAATATTCCGCTTTGGTTTGCGCCGGAGTCATGTCATTCGAGGATGCGCTGGAAGTAGTAAAACTCAGAGGCGCGGAAATGCAGAAAGCAGGAGAAGAAAATCCCGGAACTATGGCAGCAATCGTCGGAATCGGCGATGATAATTTAGTTATTGAAGCATGCAGAGAAGCATCCTCTGCAGGAATTGTTCAGGCAGCAAATTTTAATTCTCCCGGTCAAACGGTTATTTCAGGTTCGATTGATGGCGTTAAAAAGGGAATGGAAATCGCAAAAACCAAAGGCGCTAAAATTGTCAAAGAGCTTGTCGTCAGCGGCGCGTTTCACTCTCCTTTAATGCAGTCGGCAGTTCAGCCTTTGACAGATAAACTTAAGTCTGTCTCATTCTATGACCCGAAAATAAGTGTAGTTCCTAATGTCACAGCTAGAGTATGCGATGATAAAAATGAGCTTAAAAAATTACTTGTTGAACAAGTTACTGCTCCGGTAAAATGGTCTGAAACCATTGAAACCATGATAAATGAAGGAGTGGATACTTTTATTGAAGTAGGTCCCGGTAATGTTCTTCAGAGTTTAGGCAAAAGAATATCCAAAGAAGTGAAATTCCTTGGCGTTCAGAACCTTGAAGAATTAAATAATATAGCTTTATAGGAGAATATTATGTTAAAAGACAAAGTTGCAGTAATTACCGGTTCGGCAAGAGGTATTGGAAAAGCGATAGCCGAAGAATACGCATCAAACGGAGCAAAGGTCGTAATTTCAGATATTTTACAGGACCTGGCTGACGGTACCGCGCTTGAAATAAAAAACAAATTCAATACTGAAACTATGGCCGTAAAAGCCGATGTTTCAAAATATGATGAAGTAGAGAATCTTATAAGTCAGACCATCGAAAAATTCGGTAAAATAGATATTTTGGTAAATAATGCCGGCATCACAAGAGACAATCTTATCATGAGAATGTCAGATCAGGAATGGGATCTTGTCATTAACATTAATCTCAAAGGTGTTTTCAACTGCACTAAAGCAGTTACCAGACCGATGATGAAGCAAAGATCCGGCAGGATTATAAATATAACTTCCGTAGTCGGCGAGATGGGTAATGCGGGTCAAATAAACTACTCCGCCTCAAAAGCCGGGGTTATCGGCATGACCAAAACTACTGCAAAAGAACTCGGTTCAAGAGGGGTAAGAGTAAACGCTATCGCGCCCGGCTTCATCGTTTCGGAAATGACTGATAAATTATCGGATCAGGCAAAAGAGAGCCTTACAAAACTGATCCCGTTAGGAAATTTAGGGTATCCTAAAGATGTAGCTAATGCAGCAGTATTTTTGGCATCTGACATGGCCGAGTACATTACAGGACAAGTCCTTAATGTTGACGGCGGCATGGTAATGCAGGGCTAAATATAAAGTATTGAAGCGGTACTTTTTTCGTATTACAACTCTTTTCTGAGTCTTGCCGGAGGATAATTTAATTCTTCACGATATTTTTGCACAGTTCTTCTCGCCGCGGTAAATCCATCTTCTGCAAGCATATCTGAAATAAATTGATCGGACAGCGGTTTTCTCTTGTCTTCAAAAGTGATAATTTCCCTGATTCTTTCCCTTATTATTCTAGTGGAAATATCTTCTCCATCTGATTTTGAAGATCTTTCGGTAAAGAAATATTTAATATCGAATATGCCGAAATCCGTATCAACGAATTTGTCCTTTGCGGCTCTTGAAATTGTAGCTATGTCCATTTCAATATCTTCGGCCACATCTTTAAGTATCATCGGTTTGATTCGGTCAGGTCCAAAAAGGAAAAAATCATTCTGCAGTTTGATGATTGATTCCATAACTTTTTTTAAAGTAGCTCTTCTTTGGTTAACAGCGCTGACGAACCATTTTGCCGATTCTATTTTTTTCTTAACATAATCTTTTGCGCCTGCTTTCGGATTATTCGATAAGTAAATTTGCTCGAACTGTTTGTTAATAAAAAGATTAGGCACCGAGGCATTATTTAAAATAACTTCAAATTTTCCGTCAACCTCTTTGACAATAAAATCTGGAGTAATAGACATATTGCCTTCATCTGAATTCTCCCAAAGTTCTGTTATTTTTGAGGAGCCGGGTTTTGGGTTTAAAGATCTGATTTCTTCGATTATCTCTTGCATCTGTTCTTTGGAAATGCCTGTTCTTTTCATAATAGTCGAATATCTTTTATTGAATAAATCATCGTAATAATCTTTCAAAACTATATAAGTATCCTCAAGATATAAATCCCGCGAACGCAATTGAACAATAAGGCATTCTCTCGTATCTCTTGATGCAATTCCGATAGGCTCAAATCTCTGGATATTTTTTAAAACTCTTATGATAGTTTTTTCGGGAATTTTCTTGAATTCCGATTTAACCAATTCGATATCAACCCTGAAAAATCCGTCCTCATCAAGATTATCAATAATATAAGTCGCTATATCGGTCTCGGTTTCAGAAAGAAAAGTTTCACTAACCTGTTCGTACAAAGAATCCCTTAAAGTTCTCGTATAAGCTTGCTGATATTCTCTTTCGTCACCTTCGTCCTGATATGAATCTGAATATTCGTTGTCGTAATCGGAAAATGTTTTTACAAGCTCAATAAATTCATTTTCATTTTTCTCATTTTCCTTTTCTTTTTGAAGCTCTTCGCCGTTATCTGTCTCAATGCCGTCGCCCGATTCCAAAAAAGGATTTTCTTCAAGTTCTTCTTTGATCCTTTCTTCCAGTTGAAGCATGGGAAGTTCAAGCAGAGCGGATCTTAATATGACTGCCGGTTCAAGCTTGTTTTCAAGCTTCATATTTGTTTTTAAAGTTTGTCTAATCATAATTTTACCCCATTTCTGTTTCAGGACGATGTAATTTAAAATTTTTACCGAGATACATTTTTTTGGCGTTAGGATCATTTGCCAAAAATTCTGAAGATCCTTCGATCATAATTTTGCCGTCAAAAAGAATATATGCTCTGTCTGTGATTTTCAAAGTTTCATAAACATTATGATCCGTTATGAGAACTCCGATACCTTTTTTCTTCAAGCTTAACACTATCGCCTGTATGGACTCTATCGTTACGGGATCAACGCCTGCAAACGGTTCGTCTAAAAGAATAAAATCAGGATTAGTTACCAATGATCGTGTAATTTCAACTCTTCTTCGCTCTCCTCCGCTCAATGAATAGCCCATACTTTTTCTGATATGCTTTATTTTAAGTTCGTCTAACAGCTCTTCGAGCCTTTCAAGTCTTTTTTTCCCTTTTCTTTCAACCCTCTGAAGTATTGCCATGATATTATCTTCTACGGAAAGCTTTCTGAAAACCGAAGCTTCCTGGGGAAGATATCCCAGTCCGTTTCTTGCTCTCTTGTACATAGGCATTTTAGCAACATCTATACCATTTAAAAATACTTTCCCGCCGTTAGGTTTAATCATACCGGTAAGCATATAAAAAGTTGTGGTCTTACCTGCGCCGTTCGGTCCCAAAAGTCCGACGATTTCGCCTTTTTTAAGCTCAATAGAGACTGATTTAACAACCTCTTTCTTTCCGTATAGTTTTTTCAGCCCTTCGGCTTTCAAAATTTGTTCCATAGTTTATTTCTTCATTTCTTTTAAAGCATTTTGTTTTAGTTTGTCCGGATAATATATCCCCTCGCAGCCGCCTTCGATGGAAGCACTGTCAATGTCTCCGTCCTTGAAGCTGATTCCGATCTTATCGCCCAAGAGATAATTTGATGCTTCGCTGTTTTTATTTTTATCCCCTCTGATAAAATACAAACCTTTCGCTTCTTTTGAAACAATTATTTTTGAAATTTCTTTATTTAAAAACCGAATATTCATCAGTTTTCCTTTTAAAATATTTATTTCATTCGGAAAATTTTCGTCAGGAACTGATTTATAAAAAGGATCGCCGTAAATGTCCGCTTCTTTGGGGTAAAAATCAGAATCTTCCACCAATAGTCTAATCGAATCTCCGGTGATTTCATGATTTTCATATTTTATGACCGGTTTTTGTAAAAACTTAATTCTTTGATCTTCGTAATAATATTTCGCCAGCTCGGATATAATATTCAGTTTATCTTTTTTTATTTTTACATTTCCTTCGGCAACCCCAATTTGTTTCGCGTCTGAATATAGAATTTTATCGGAAGAGAAAAAAACAGTGTCCTGCTTAATCCTGTCAATCTGATAAAACGAGCACTTGCCGATAGTTTCCATTTCTAAAATGTTAAAATTAAAATTACCTTTGTTTGCAGAAAAAAAGCTGTCTTTGATTATATCGTACTTTTTTACGATTTGAGAAATTCTTGCGGGATCAATTTGATTATAAAAATCTAAAGGCGTCGCAAACTCATGAGATTCCAGTTCGAATTTGTTATTAAAGCTTAGAGATTTGGATTCTAGGCTATAAGAAAAGTATCTCGTGAAAAGCTTGTAAAATCTTAAAGAATCAATATAAAGAACACTGTCAACCGACCCTGATCCGATAATATTATTTTTTATATCGTACTCCAGTTCAGAACAAAATAAAATTGATGGGAATTTATAATATTTGGCAACAACGGAATCACTTACCGTAACTTTATTGTTTATTTCGTTCATGACAGCTTCTTTTCCGGTAATGAAAAAGTCCTTTTCGGTTAATCTGATATTACCGGTCAAAAAGGCTAATTTTCCGTTGGGAGTTTTTGACAATGTAGCGCTGTTGCATCTGATAGTTCTCGAAGTGTCGCTGAACTGAATATTTCTGTAAAGCCTGGCGTTGGTCATATCTTTATTTATTACTGCGCTGTCGCATTTTACGCGATAAATATCGTATTCAATATCAACATTTCCGTATATGATCTTTCCTCCGAACGGATTCTGCTTTAGAAGATCGGCACTATTTATCTTCAGTAATGTCTGCGAACTGAGACCTGATCCGAAAATCAGCAGAAATATGAAGAATAGGACGGTTTTCATTAATGTCTGACCATTTGACTTATTATATAGGCTCCCAAAGGAACTGTATGCGTTTCGATCTTATGGTCGAAGTCAACTAATTTTCCGATAAATTCCGCATCCCCTCCAGACATGACCACATGAATTTTTGTAGTAAAACGATCGGTAATTTCTTTTACGAAGTCGTTGCAGACTCCTGCTATTCCGTTCTGAACGCCGGATCGGATACATTCTTCAGTTGATCTCCCGATGAAAAGCTCATTGATTTTATAAGCCAAATCAGGCAGTAAAGCAGTGCTTCCGGCTAAAGATTTATACTGTAGTTTGATTCCTGGGAGTATCATTCCGCCATCGAACTCGCCTTTTCCATTAATTACATCAAAAGTGACGGCAGATCCTAAATCTATAACAACAACATTTTTCTGATAATTTTTAATTGCATAAGCTATATTGCAAAGCCTGTCTATACCCAATTCTTTAATGTTATAGTATTTACTTTTCAAATGTTTGTAGTGCTCATGTTTTATGATCAGAGGTTCTATTCCGGTATGTTTTTTGATTATTTCCGTAATTTCAGCAGTTATTTTTGGAACGACTGATGCTATTGCTATATCGGTATTTTTAGATTTGTCGGTAAGTTCATCCAAAAAGCTTTCTTCAAATAAAGACGATTCAATAATTTTACCGCCTGCAATTTTATATAGTTTTGTCGAAGTATTGCCGATATCTATAATTATTGACATACGCTACTCCACCCTTTCGATTTTTGCATCTTTCCAAATAGTTTCAAGCTTGTAAAAATCTCTCGTTTCCGGGTCAAAAACATGGACTATTACATCAACGAAATCCAATAAAACCCATCTTAAATTTGACTGCCCCTCGTATCCTATCGGTTTGACACCTTCTCTGGATAATTCTTTTCTGATATGATCTGACAATGCTCTGACATGCTGGTCAACCGAGCCGGTTATGATCACAAAGTAATCAAAGCTTGAAGTTATGCCGTTTAAGTCAACGATTGAAATGTCCATACCATTTTTTTCAAGGGCTAATTCGGTAATTCTCTTTGCTAAATCGTAACCTTCCATGATTCTCCTTAATTTATGAAATATTTTAGATATAGATATGCGACAGGCGATATGAAAATCAGGCTGTCGAACCTGTCGAGAATACCGCCGTGTCCGGGAATATTATTGGATGAATCCTTGACATTGAAATCTCTTTTTATCATTGATTCGAACAAATCTCCGATCTGACCGAAAACTGATATCAGAATTGAGAATATAATCGTCTGTCCGTTATTAAGAAAGAATCTGATTTCGGTATTAACAGATATTAAATATCCGGTCAAAACGGCGAACAATAATCCGATGACTGAACCTTCAATCGTTTTTTTAGGGCTGATCCGTTCCAATAATTTATGTGTTCTGAAAAGTTTACTGCAGGTCAGACCTCCGAAATATGCGAATGAGTCTGTGGCTATAATTATGCCATAGATAAAAATAAACATTAATGGTATTGTATAGTTAACGACTCCGATCAGCATTGAAGGAAAAATTCCGCAGTAAATTATCATCAGCAAATAACCAGATATTATAAAAGATACTTTTTCTTTAGCTCTGAAAACTTCAAAAAAGAAGAGGGCGAAAGACAAGACGATTGTGTATTCCATCATAGTTTCAAAACCTTTAGAAAGGTAGATAATCGGTAGAAGAGATATTAGGTACGGAGATAATTTATTGAGTCCGATGTGTTTAATTTTGTAAAAATTGAATATTTCTTTTGATCCGAGAAATGAAATTATAAATATAAAGGATGTAAAATAATTAATTCCAAGAAAAGGGGAATATAATATTACCGGCGCCGCTATCAAGGCTATTATTGTTCTGACTAACATATTATTCATAGGTTTTTCAATCATACTTCAAATATAAGAAATAAATATCAAATAATTTAGTTAATATTTGTGAATTTTGCGTATTATTTATTCTTTTTCCAGACTGTCCTGCTCTGCGGGTTCGGTCAGGGAAGAAACCAAAAGCCTTATTTCGGCACCTTTATAAACGATTTCGCCTGCCTTTGGTTTCTGATCAAGCACTGTATTCGGCAGATAGTCTTCGTTCTTCATATAAACGACTTCAGATATCTTGAAACCGTTTCTGTTTATGGTTTCTGCTGCTTTATTCAGAATTTCGCCTTTCACATCAGGTATTATATATTCCGAAGGATGCTTTCCGACGCTTATTACAATAAATAAACTGTCACCGATACCAACGCTGTCTTTTACGACAAGCGATTGTCCCATGACGACCCCTTCAGGGAAATCATCACTGAATTCATATAGTATGCTGTCAAGAACCAACTTAGATTCTGAAATTCTGTATTTGGCATCCTGAGGCGACAATCCGATAAGATCAGGAACTTTAACCGGTAAAGCTCCTTTTGAAACCGTTACATAAATTTTACGATCTTTCTTACATTTTGCGCCCGGTTTAGGATATTGCTCAAGAATTATTCCGGCGGGTCTTTCGTAATCAATTTTTTCGGTGATCTCATCCGAAACATTAAATCCTAAGGATTTTAAGATATTTCTGCCTTGTCCGACAGTGTAACCTGTTATATCGGGAACTGAAAATTCCTGATCGGTTCTTGCGTATTCAGGCATTAGAACTTTATCGAAAATTAAAAAGCCTGTTACCATCAGGGAAATGAAAATGATGAAAGAAATTATTATTGAAAAATAATATGTCTTGAAAAAACCGATGATATTATTATTATAAATTTTCATTTATTTTTACTCCAATTTATTTTTATAGTACCAGTACTTTTCAGAATCGAAATATGTTTCAAAATAAGCTTGATGAATAAATATATCTTTAACAGGTTTATATGTGCTATCTTTTTCCGACAGCGATATTTTTTTTACCGAATCAAAACCTTCGACCGTTCTGCCGAATACGGTATATTTTCCGTCCAGATCCGGCTGCGATTTCAGGCAGATATAAAATTCGTATTTATCCGACTTCATTTCGGGATTGATTTCGTCAGCCGTTCTTGCTGATGCCAGAGCTCCCTTAAAATGTATCTTGCCGATTTCGGGATTAAGGAACGGTTCAACGGTCTTTGAACCTTTACCGCCTTGTATGACGAAATCAGGGACAATACGATTGAATGTTTTTCCGTTGTAATAACCCGAACTTACATTTTCTTTAAAGTTTTTTACATGATTTGGAGCAACATCTTCAAAGAAGGCAAATCTGATATTGCCTGAATCGGTCTCAAAAACAGCGGTGCTGATATAAAATTCCAGACTGTCGCATTTAGAACATTCAGAGAAGGTAATTATTTGAATAAACAATATTAGTGAAGCAATTTTTTTCATACCCTGAAAAGTAACTGATTTGAACGGTTATTTCAATTATTTTAATAAACATTTTAATTTACTTATACTCTCTATTCCGAACACTCTTACCGGCGATCCGTCTGCTTTTTCGATCTTTAACTGGATGCAGTAAAAATCAAAAATATTCTCGCCGGTGTCCAACCGAAATAAGGAGTGTAAACTGCCGTTTTAAATCCCTGTTAAAGAGAACCCCATCTGCTTACAGATTCAATATCAGTCGTAATGCAGGGATAAACGAATGTCGAATCATTCAGCCTGTACACCTGCTGAGAAAACAACACCGCAACTAGTGCAAGTAACATTGTAACACTTAGCTTTTTCTAAAAATTATTTGTCGTAGCCTTTTTCTGCCCTGATCTCAAAAGCTTCTGCGTTAGAGTCATTACCCATACATTCTTTTTCAATGGATACTCATCTTTCACCGTAGCAAGTATTCTTTTAATTTTTCACGATATTTTTAAAATAAACTTGGGTTTCTGTTTTAAATGTCATTTTCTCTTTTGAACTTCTTCGGTTTTTGCAAAAACTAAAACACCTGAAGTGTCCCTGTCTAAACGATGCACAATAAATATTCTATTCTTAGATTTTTGATTTCCCTTCTTCACATAGTCATTTAATAAGAAATAAGCTGTTTTTTCCTTAACTCTGTCAGTGCTGATTGTAAGGAGACCGTTTATTTTATCTACAACAATGATATCCCTGTCTTCAAAGAGGATAGTAAGACCTCTAGGCTGATATTTTCCGTGTGTTTGTTTAAATGTCTTATTATCTGAAGTGATTATTACTCCTAATTTTACGGCATTCTAAAAGTTAAATGCGACTAAAGTCTTTGTTATAGAATCTTTCAGCTTTGAAGACACTTCTACTCTATCCGCATATTTTGACCAGTTGGATATGGTTTCTCTAATTTCTTCAATAATTTCCGATCCCTTTCTAATACTGTTTGCAGCAGCAATTGTCATAAGATCAGATTTATTGATATCCTTATGCTTTCCGTTAATACTTAGCGTGTGTTGGCTCACCCAAATATTTTGAGGATCATAAGAGTAACATACATCATAAGCAGGAGATAACTCCCATTTACCGTATTGTTTTAGTCTGAAAGAAAAATTCTTGGTATGATCATCGTAATTTGTTGCCATTACATTAAACACCATTCTTCGGAACATTTGCTCTGCTTCCGGATAAGTCATTTTAAGCATTCTCATCGTTTGAAATAACTGCTCATAACTATAACCATATAAATTATTGTAATTAAAATGTTGAATTCCACAAAAAGTTTGAATATGGTGCTTGGTGTCGTTACCTTCTCTGTCAAATCTCTTCGTCATGAAGTGAGCACGCCCGTTTTCTTCTAAAAGCTCACAATCCGTCATTTGAATCTTACAATCTCTTGCCATTAGATAATACGCATATTCTACTCTTTCAAATCCGTGACTTTGCCCAAATTGCACATCATTAACTCCGTCAAGTTTAAGTAACCAGTGTTCAAAATCTTTGGGCGCTATGGTTTGACCGGATCGAACTTCTCCGGTTTTTTTATTGTAGGCAACAACAGCCTTGGGTCTTGCCCCTCCGGCAGATGTTCCTATCTTCAATATTTCACTCATAGCTTTCTGCTCATTTTCGTGCAGATTCACTTTAAAACCATCTCGATCAGACAACAATCTTTGAGCAGTCTCTACTAAACTTTTTATCTCGATATTGAAAGTTTGTTTGCTTGTTTTAAATTGAGCCGGTTCAAATTCCAATGCACCCATCCCTCTACTTCCAATAAAACACAATTGTTCTACCGGATTCATGCTTTCGGGCGATCGTCCATTTTGAGCTAGCCAGATATTTATTAGCTGATTTCCATATTTATCAGGTAAAGAGTCTGCCAATAAACCCGGCAAACCTTTAAATGTGTCTATTTGTTCATCTTTTGACTTGCTTAATTCAGGAAAGTTATAAATTCTATCGCCATTTTTAACGGGCATTTTTATTGGGGATAAGTCGAGCCCTTTAGTCAGAAATTCTTTCTTATACTGAAAATCGGCTAATTGTTTAATAGGGTTCCAACGAACAGCACCTACTAATTCACCCCATATTTTTACTTCAGCAACATCTACCATTTTCGCGCTCGTTGTCTTTTATTTTTTTGAAGCTTGGCATATTCGATTGGGCTAATTTCGTCTTCAACCTTAAAAACATCCATAATATATAACAAATCTAAAATGCGCAAAACCTGTATTAAGCTGCTTAAGGATATTTTTGTACCTCGTTCTAACAGACTAAGAGTTGAGCGACTTATTCCTGCTGATTCTGCGACCTCAACCTGCGATTTATTTTGAGATAATCTATAATGTCGCACAAATTTCCCTATTGTTTCAACCAAAGCTTTGTCAGTCATTGATGACCAGTTTGTGTAGGAGTTCTCATTCATAAAGCTTCCTTTTTATACTTACGGTATGAATACTCATCTAAATATAACATATTACAACTAAATACGCAAGTGATCAATGAATGATTTTTCATTCAATACACATCAAATAACCACTTATTGCATGATTATTCATCCAATCAGTTGACATAATTTAAAAAATATTCAGGGTTCCGGAATAGGTCTCGCCATCGCAAAAAAGATCGCCGAAGTTAATAACATCAAGCTCGAATTTGAAATTGAAGAAGATATTTTCAGAGTAATTCTTATATTCTAAATCATTCCGAATGCCCTGATAGGCGATCCGTCCGCTTTTTCTATCTTTAATGGAATACAGTAAAATTCGAACAATTCTGAAGGTAATTTGTCCAGATCGTTCAGATTCTCAATTATACATATATCCTTTGAAAGCATGATCTTGTGAAGTTTCATATCTGTTGAAGTTAAAGAATCTATTGAAAAGCAATCGAAACCTACAGCTTTAAGTTTAAAATCAGACAACCACATTGTTGCCTCTTCGGTAAGAACGGGAAAAGATTCAAAATACGCATCTGTGTTCCATTTTTTCCCCCAGCCTGTAAAGAACAACACAAATTCCGACCCTGATATATAATTTTCATAATAATCGTCTTTTTCTATAGTGCCGACCTTTTCTATAACAAGCTTCGTACTGCCCGGATAGACAGTCATTTCTTCGTTCATTGTGTGGGTCAGATCAATTATTTTTTTTCCCATTTCTCTTCCATTTGAATTCTGCTCAAATATAAACTTTACGGAAGTTTATTCAAAACAAAATAATATTACTTCGGATTATCTCACTTTTTAAAAATTGCATTAAAATCAACTGAGGTCAAGAAGATACACAGAATCGTGGGTAAACTTAAAATCAATTACTAAATAGATCAGATAAGCCTTAAGATACTTCTCGACTGCCTGCTGACAATGAAAAGTTACAGTGTCAAGATATTCCGGAATATGGAGATATGTAATCTTAGCCGTTCC
>JAKLPX010000176.1 GCA_022013635.1 Candidatus Delongbacteria bacterium | reverse complement strand
GTGATCATATAATTCAAATGATAAAATTTCATTTGGAATAGCCGGTTGTGCGGATGTAATATCATCTATAATAAAAAAGTATTTTTTTGGATAGTATAAATCGCTTGGCGATTTAAATTCATCACGATAAAATTCAGTCACATCCAAACCGAATTCTATTGGATTAGAATTGATTCCCTGCATCGGATATGGACCACCCTTTTTTGCTTGACTTGTGATAAATTGTTTTTCTGGCACATAAGGATCACCCAATTCACTATTAGGATCAACTGTCATAGCTATTGAATTTGCCATTTTG
This sequence comes from Candidatus Delongbacteria bacterium, assembly GCA_022013635.1. Lineage (GTDB taxonomy): Bacteria > UBA4055 > UBA4055 > UBA4055 > UBA4055 > JAKLPX01. The sequence continues at coordinate 2,673 of JAKLPX010000176.1, read as the reverse complement.
TTTCTGAGATCATGAGACAAACTGACCTTATATGTCAAATCAACTATCTGCGTTTCAGGAAAAGTATTATCATTAACAGGAACTATTGCACTTACTTCACTAGTTTTTCCCTGTGCCACTAACCTGTAAGGCAGATAAATAAAACCTTCATCAATTTTATGATACCAACCCTCCCCCCAGCTATTCGCAATTTTTAAAGCCCCTACTTCCCATTCTGTCATAGGCTTGGGAGTTTTAATTATGCAATGGTTTTCGCTATCCCACTTCCACTCCTCGTTACTTGGCGGTATTTTATGGCTTAAGCCGGTATCATCTGTATAATATTCGACTACAAAGTCATATGCAACATTATCATCGTAGCCAACTATTGTCATTGCGTGGTCAAAATCATTATCTGTACTAAAAATAATCGCTTTTTCTCCCATATAATATTCAGGAGGGATTTTTCTAAATCTAGCATTTTCCATATCAAATGCAAAAACTGCTAATCCTCCGACAATGTCACCTATACCGTGATTAGCAAGGTAAATCTTCAGATCATTAAAATTTTGAAAGTTATTTGTAGGATCGGATAAATCACTAAATTGTACTCTTTCCAAGCCTCTGTTATTCATTGCATTGTAATACTTATCATAGCCACTCATCCATTGGATTGCATTTCCTGTGAGTGAATCACCTGTCACTTCTTCCCAAATAACCGAACTTGGTATTCCATATTCAATGGCTGTGTCAAAAGCTGTGTGCATTTCAGTTCCGATAGAGCTACCATCAGTTCCCCACCACCAGTAGTTATACGAATAGTTAATCGGATACTGATTCTCTATTTCAGTAGCAGGAGTTTGAATTTTTCTCAGCCAGTTTATCTCATAAGTAAATGCATAACCTATTACAGCTGCATGAACACAATTACCGTACCCACCTTGATCAAAAACAGGCCTGAAATAATAACCTGGCATTCCCGGTGCCGTACCTATCGAATTATCTACCATCCCTTTCAATTCTGTATTACGGCCTTCTTCTGTGATCTCTACTCTTGGCAAAGCATTATAAATCTCTTCTGCTTTCTCAGTATATTTATACCCGCCTACAATCCAAGGCTCACCGTCAGGATCAGGATTGAGATTAATCAATTCCGAGTAGGACTTGAATGTCAATGCTACTAATAGAACAGCAATCATAATATTCAGTTTCACGATTTTCTCCTTCTATAAATTACATTACTTGGCTTATTTCAAATACAACATACATTTTGTGTCTATTACATTTCCATTTACTTTTAACCGGTAGAAATACAGTCCGCTGTTCATATCTTCAGCATTAAAGGTCACCTGATGAATTGCCTTTTCCATTCTTTCGTTAATCAGATTTTTAACCAGTTCACCTTTTGTATTATACATACTCAAATCTATTTCTGCGTTTTCAGATATGCTGAATATAATACTCGTTTCATTGTTGAACGGATTAGGATAGTTCTGATGCAGTTCTACATTTGCTACAATATTTTCAATATCTTCTATACCCGTTGTAGAATCCACACTCCTATATACTCCGGCATCTGTTGCAAGATATATATAACCGTCTAGAGATATTGCCATACCACATATTGGATCTGCTCCCTGTATGCCTGTGCTTATATTATCCCATGTCTCCCCATTATCAGAACTTCGCAGTACAGCAGAATATTCGTCAAATCCAACAAATATCTCGTCATCCCTGTTAATCAGCATTGAACCGGGGTGTGAGCTCAAATCAAGCATATTCTGCCAAGTCTCGCCATTATCAATGGATCTTATTATTTTATCATAACAACCGGCAAATATCCTTCCTTTACTATCCACTCCCATAGTTGATACAAAAAATTGTTCAGGATACCATTCCCATGTATCACCGTCATCAAATGACCTATATATCCCACCACCATTCAATAACCTATTAAAAGAACCTGCATACACTGTTCCCATAGAATCCACCGCGAATGCATTGAATTGTTCAACAAGACTGGTACTTAAAACTTTATTCCAACCTGTCCAGTCTTTGTTAGATTTAACAATACCACCCCAGCACAAAGAGTAAAGGCAGTCTTTATACATATACATATCCACCGGGCTATTGTCAATTTTATATAGCAATTTCCAATTGCAAGTATCTTTATGGGCAATATAATAATCTTCTATAACGCAAACGATAAGATAATTGCCTAATTCATCAATATACTCTAGTGTAACATAAGGCGCAGAAGGTGGTTCTGGGATAGAGTCCCAGTTATTACCTTTATCTTTAGAGACAAATACTTTGCCATCTCCTGTAGTAATGTATATTTCATCCTGTACAGTGTAATATATATCTTTTGTTTCTGTTTCAAACCCTAGCTTCATCCAAAAATCTTCGGCGATACAAACAAAGAAAAAAGACATGATTGCAAATAAAAAAATAATCACTTTTATGTTTTGCTTCATAACTGCCTCCTTTGTGCTCCTTTAAAATATGCAGAAAAGAATGATTTGTCAAGCTATTTCTTGATTTTAATTATTGTTTCTTACCTTACTTCAACATTATTTCAGATATAACATTTTCTTTGCTCCGACTACATAACCATTTATTGATAATTTATAGAAATATACTCCTGAATTGAGATTATCCGCCTTAAAAGAATATTCATGCAATCCTATATCT
>JAKLPX010000175.1 GCA_022013635.1 Candidatus Delongbacteria bacterium | reverse complement strand
ATTATAAATGGACGCAATGGTTATTTATTACGCTATACAATAACGGATTAGCTTATAAATCCGACGGTATTGTAAATTATTGTCCTAAATGTTCAACTGTTGTAGCTAATTCTGAAGTTCACATTGACGGAACTCATGAAAGATGCGACACTTTGATAGAGAGAAAACCTTTAAAAAGCTGGTATTTTAGGACTACGGCTTACGCCGAAAGATTATTAAATGACCTTGATAAAACCGATTATCCCGAAAAAACAAGATTGATGCAGACGCACTGGATAGGAAAATCCGAAGGCGCTTTAGTAACTTTCAATGTTTTTAATGCGAAAGAAAAATTTGACATTTTTACGACCAGGCCTGATACACTTTATGGAGTTACTTATTGCATATTGGCTCCTGAAAATTCTTTGGTTGAGAAGATAACTACGCCTGAACAAAAAGAAAAAGTCAATGAGTATTTAGAATCAGTTAAATCATTGTCTGATATAGACAGACAATCCACAGTTAAAGAAAAAACCGGAGTTTGGACAGGAGGATATGCAATAAATCCGGTAAACGGCGATAAAATCCCGATCTGGATTTCTGATTATGTTCTTATTTCTTACGGTACGGGAGCTGTAATGGCTGTTCCGGCCCATGATACAAGAGATTTTGAATTTGCAAAAAAATTCAACATACCTATTAAAGTCGTCATCCAACCAAAAGACAAGATATTGAAGGCGGATGAAATGACCGATGCTTTCACCGAAGAAGGAATAATGTACGACTCTGCTGAATTTACAGGCATGAATTCAACAGAAGGAATTACAAAAATAATTGATAAGCTTGAAGCAGACGGCTTAGGCGAAAGACATATAACATATAAATTACGGGATTGGTCAGTTTCAAGACAAAGGTATTGGGGAGTACCGATACCGATAATTTATTGCGATGATTGCGGAATCGTTACAGTACCTGAAAAAGATCTTCCGATACTGTTGCCTCTTGATAAAAATATTGATATAAAACCTAAAGGAAAAGCTCCGCTTGCTCAGCTTGATTCATATATAAATGTTACCTGCCCGAAATGCGGCAACCCGGCAAAGAGAGATACTGAGACACTGGATACATTCGTATGCTCAAGCTGGTATTTTTTAAGGTTTATAAATCCTAAACTGGACGATAAACCATTTGATAAAGATGAAATATCAAAGTGGATGCCTGTTGACTCTTACATCGGTGGAACAGAGCATGTAAACGGTCATATTATTTATGCAAGGTTTGTAACAAAAGCTCTTTATGATCTCGGATATTTAACTGTTGAAGAACCTTTCCATAAAGTTGTGCATCAGGGGATGATAACCAAAGACGGCGCAAAAATGTCTAAAACAAAAGGTAATATTGTTTCGCCTGATGTTTTTGTCGGTCAATACGGCACGGATGTTTTCAGACTTTATATAATGTTCATGACGAATTTCAGGGACGGGGGAGACTGGTCGGACGAAGGTATCAGCGGCGTTGACAGATTCCTAAATAAAGTATGGCGCTTGATAAGGGAAGAGCCATTATTATCTGCAGGCACAAATTCTGAATCAAAAATTGTTGATTTTGAGTTAAATTATCGTTTGAATTTTACGATTAAAGAAATTACGCGAAACCTTGACGATTTCTATTTCAATACGGCAATAGCGAGATTAATGGAATTATTCAATGAAATGACGGATTATATCAGAGATGCAAAAAGATTCAATCGTCCATTTTATTACGGAGTGATTAAAACATTTATTATACTAATTGCTCCTTTCACACCGCACATTGCAGAAGAACTTTGGGAATCAATCGGAGAAAAAGAAACAGTATTTAATCAAAGGTGGCCTGAAACCGATGAAAACGCGCTTATTAAAACTACACAGGTGATTACAGTTCAAGTTAACGGTAAGGTCAGATCGAATATTGATGCACCTATAGACATCAGCGATAATCAAGTGAAAGAGTTAGTTTTCGGAGATGAAAGGGCGAATTATTTTATAAAAGATAAAACAGTAATTAAAACGATCTTAATAAATTCAAAATCAGGCAAGATGGTTAATCTGGTAGTGAAGTGAAGTTAATGGCGGGTTTAAACCCGCCATTAATGTCTTAGAATGAATCCGCGCAATCAGTTATTTTTATACCCTCAGTGACCATGTAAGAAGGAACCGATACAGCCACGGGGCTTCTTCTTCCATAAGTATTTGACAAATTCACGGAAACAGATTCCTCCGAGATAGTTTTTACATTTCCGAAAACACTCTGAAATGTATCTGTGATCCTTGTAGAGAATATCGGGCTGACTATCAAACCTTTCTTTATCAAAACGGCATTAAATCTTGAACTTCCGGTAAATATTCCTTCACTGGGATTAGGAATATTGATATAATGTAAAGCGGGTATATAAAGTACAGTGCCGAGGTCTTTTATTTCTTTTAGAAAAGAACTGTTTCCTGTGCCTGATTTCATAGTCATGCTCATACTGCCGATATTATGACCCGTCGGCTTTTTCTTAAACAGAGCCGCAGTTTGAGAATCGTACATTAGATTTTTAAGAATACCGCTTTTACAAATATGGAACTCTTTTCTTTTTTTACCGCTCATATCGAACTTAAACTTGAATGTATTTTCATTCTCAGGATCATCAATAATCGTGATATTTGAACCTAAAACTTTATCGCCGGGTTTTTTGTTTGTTGTCCATCCTCTTTTTTCTTCCCAAGTTCTACCCCAGAATCCTGTCCAAAGAGCCATTTCCATAATTTCGGCAGTTGCAGTCGGACCTAATACTATAGTGTATTTTCCGGGTTTAACTTTAAAACCTCCCTTCTTTTCATAAACAGGAATTAATGCTTTGAACAGCTTTATTGTTCCGTTTGTTTTGAAATCTGATTTCCTCCAGCCCGTCTGAGTAGATGTTAATTCCCACATTTTCTTCGGATGCTTTAAAACTATGCTGAAATTCTGATCAGTTAATAAATGATATGCCTCATTTTCGTTTTGGGTAGTTATGAAAAAGTTTTCGGTACTACCGCTTGACCATGAACCGGAGAAATTATAACCAGAACCGAAAGTATCAATGATCTTTTTATAAGCGGTCTGTTTAAAAGCAGGATCAAGTGTCTCAAGCTTTTTATCATATTGTTCTTTCTGAACAAAATCTTCCTCAATTACATCAGGAATAGGATCAAAATCAAGATCAAGAGAATTTTTTGTTTTTTCGATCGCAAGATGAAGGGCTTTTTTTGCATAAGTTTCAGAAGTTATATCACCCATTTGAGTGTGGGTTCCCTGCTTTCTTCCGATATTGACCTTAATATCCATTCTTATCAAATCCTCTGAAGTATTTAGCGAAACCGAGTTATTTCCAATACGCATTAAGTGGCTTTTTTCTCTGTGATAAGATAAAGTTGCCTGAACTTTATTTTTAAGGGCTTCTTTTCTTACGGCATGAAAAATATTTTTTATTTTTTTACTTATCATAATTATTTCCTTTCTCCGGTTATTACATTATCGAATTTGATCACAGGAACTCCGTGTCCAAGTTCCATTGCCTGATTAGGTTCTCCTTTGCCGCAATTATCGACCTGACCCACTCTCCATGTAGATTTGTCTCCTACCGCTGCAAGAGAGTTATAAAATTCAACAGTATGTCCCTGATAAGTAGGATTTCTCAGAATTTTTGTTTTCTTGCCTTTCTTAACTTCCCACGCAATTTCACAACCGAAATGGAAGTGCTCTCTGTTGGATCCAATTGACCATGAAGTAGGATTGTCAACAATTATTCCGTCCTCAGTATTGGAGATAATATTTTCGAGGGTACCGTCTTTACCAGGTAAAATATTCACATTTGTCATTCTGTCAATAGGGGCTCTGTAAAATGCTGTTGATCTTGCTGCGCCACCACTTTCGCTGAATACTTTTCTGCCTGCTTTTTCGTTTGCTTCCCTGATCATGGCTCTTGAAGTAAGTGCGTTCACAAGAATTCCCTTATCTATAAGCAGATAATCTCTTTCCGGGCTTCCTTCATCGTCAAATCCGAAAGAACCCGGTGAATTTGCAAAACCACCGTAAGCGCTTACATTTAATTTTTCGTTGCCATATTTAAGTTTACCGAATGAATCCAAAGTTACGAATGAACCTCCTGCGTAAGAAAGCTCATAACCCAAGATCCTGTCTAATTCAAGCGGATGGCCTATTGTCTCATGAACCTGTAACCAGCCTTGTCCCGGAAGCAGGATGACGGATTTTTTTCCGTATTTTAAAGATTCTGCTTTTATTAAAGAAGCCAATTCGCTTTTGATCCTGCCTGAATGAGAGCTGAAAAGATCAGGTTTTGTAAGCATCTCCCAACCTCTGGTACCGTTACCATACGAAAATAATTCGTGGCTTCTTCTCTGCATCTCACCATCATTATCAATACCCATAACCATCATCGTTGCAAAAATGTCAGTCAGTTGCCGGTCAATTATAGTACCTTCGCTATTAAAGAATATCTGGTTCTTTTTTTGCATATTTGCTGAAATATACCTTTTAAAGATCCACTCCTCTTGAAGGTTTTTATCAATTTCCTTTAAAAAATCAATTTTATCTTTAAGATTTACCCTAAAAGGATCTTTCTTCACAGGTGATTTGTAACTGCCTGTATGACCTTTTTTCTTACCCATTTTGAGAGGTACATTTACAAGTTTGGCCGCTGATTTAGCATTTAAAAATGATAAATCAAAGCATTCATCAAGTTTTGAAAGATTGCTGGTGGCGGCAAATCCCCAAGCACCGTCGAAAAGTGTCCTTATTCCTATTCCGTTCTCGAAAGTAGTATCATTTCCTTCAAGATTTCCATCATACAGAACGATAGATTCTGAATTGTCTTCTGTTACGAGCCTGACATCAACATACTCAGCTTTTTTTGCAAGCAGTTTGTCAATATTTTCTATGATTTTTTTCTTAATTCCCTCATTCATTTTCGCTCCTTACGGTTAATATTAATTTTATTGCTGATCGTATTGCGGATATATTTTATTAACTGTTTTACCGAATAATTTATTTTTTGGATTGACATTTGACACAATTTTACCGTACAAAGCCGATTCAATGGTAAAATTATTTTGAGATCCGTTCATTAGCAATTTTTCCCCTTAAAATTGATTATAAATTTAACAAATATAATTGTAAATGCTATAAAAAAAATATAAAAAAAAGTCCCGATTTTTGGGACTTTTTTTATAGATTAATTCTGTTAAATTACTAGTTTTTAGCTATTATGTACCAGAATAATTTCACTTCTGTTGTAGAAGTTAAATAAGAATTCGTAGAAACATTAGTAACATAAGTAAATGTTCCGTAAGGATCGTCTGACGAGTAAACATCATAATTTGTAGCACCTCCAACAGCATCCCATGAAACAGTTAAATCTGTACCCGCTACATTTGTAACCACATTTACCGGTGCCGCAGGCGGTAAATCACCGGAAGGTATTCCATTAATTACGATGTCGTCAACACTAACACCATAACCGATTGTTCCGCCTTCAATCGCTTCAAATGCAAAATAGAAATCATTGGTTCTGACTGCATCGCTAATATTCAGAGTTGCTGTCTGCCAGGTCGTATAGGCTCCTGAATATTCAGGGCTTAACAAGACCCATGATCCGGCAGAACTTGTTTTATAATATACTTTCAGCTTGTCAAACCAAGTTGTAGGTCCGACTTTCCGGCTGGATACAAGATAATCGAAAATGATCGTTACACCCGTGTGATTAGTAAGGTCAAATCTTGGAGTTACAATCTTTTTCGTCGAGCTCACTGTTCTGAAATGTGCGAAATATGATCCTTCGGATGGAGCTGTAGGCCTTGTTGTTGTAGTAATAAATGTCCAGTTTCCTTCCTGAGTCCAGCCGTCAGGTATTGATCCGCTCTTTTCAAATCCCATTGATACATCGGAAGGTATCATAGGAGCCATTAATGTTCTTGTGCTTGTTGATCTAGGAGCTGAATATTCTTCAGAATTATCGAAAGAATAAGCCCTGTAATAATAATCTGTGTAATCAGTCAATCCTGAATGTGAGTATGAAGTTCCTGATCCGGTAGTTAAGACTACACCACCTCCAGGGATTGTTTGACTTACTGAATAAGTTGTACCGTTAACTGGAGTTCCGAAAATACCGTCGGTTGTAAAAACCAGCATCACATCGTCATTAGCCGCATTTTTCTCCCAACCTATATCAATCTGATCTATATCGACAGCATCTGCTGCAATACTTGCGGGTCTTTCCACATTAGAAAGATTTGCCAATACTTCATTTAAAGCTGCATTGGCATTAAGTCTTCCAGTTCCTAATAGGCCTGCATATGTTGGATTTTTGTCATCAATGTAATCTGTAGTACTACTTAAGATATCTCTAACTTCCTGGTTGGTGAATACGCCTGGCGCAAGAGACAGAATCAGTGATGCTACACCTGTAACATGAGGACAAGCCATAGATGTTCCCTGCAGCCAATCATATATAGAAGTTGTATGTGTACTCAGGATCTGTCCTTCGGTTGTATAGTACTCGCCTCCTGGTGCTGCGATCTCGACCCAAGATCCGTAATTCGAATAGTACGATCTCACATCGTTAAAATTGGTTGCTGAAACTGCCATAGCTCCAGAATAACAACCAGGATACCATAATCCTGTTGCGTTACTGTTTCCCGCTGCGAATATAACTAATCCTCCATCAAGCGTTGTTCCACCGCCGTATGCATTAAAATAGTCAATCCCGTCAAGCACCAGCTGGTCATAGTTGCCTACAGTTGTGTAACCCCAGCTGTTTTGAGATATTGCCGCATCATTATCAGCTGAATATTCATAAGGTAAGTTTGAATTACCGCCACCAGAACCATCGGCAGCATATACCTGTACTGACATTAATGTAACACCATCACCGGAACCTGAACCACCTGCAATCCCCGCAACACCTGTTCCGTTATTTGATTCTGCCGATATTGTACCAGAAACATGAGTGCCGTGAAATCCGGGATCGATCGTAGAATCCATTGCCTGGAAATCATAACCAAGACCTGACCATATATGAGCATCAAGATCAGGATGTGTATATTGTATCCCCATATCCTGAACGGCTACGAGAACCTGGCTGTTACCTCTTTCAATATCCCATGCTTCGGGAAGATCAATGTCGCAATCCGGTGTTCCGCCTGCCTGTCCGGTATTATGGTAATGCCATTGCTCGTTGTATCTTGTATCGTTCGGTGTTACTTTTGGTATGTCTACGCCGAGATTGCTTGGGGGTTCTGAATCAAAAAGAACATCTTTATAAACCGGTTCTGCAAATTCCACTTCGTCAAGCGCTATAAAATCTTTAACTGCTGCAATTACATCTGTTCCTTCGGGAAGGTAAACTTCCATCCATAGGTGAAAACCCCATGCTTTATGTCTGTCTCTGTATTTTATAGCTGCCGGGGAAGTCTCATAATATCCGTATTGTTTAGGTCTAATCTTTTCAATACCGTATTTAGTATTGATCCTGTCGATATTACCAACTCCGGTGCTTAAAGGAGCACCTTTAACTTTGCTCTCGTGGATCACATCGTCTTTAATGAACTCTTCCATTTCCGGAGCAAGTTTAACCCATATCCTTCCTGTTTCATATGCGTCAGGTGTTACTTTTGAAAGATCAATTGCAGGTCTTTCTCCTCTGGTAACTTTGTAACCATTAATTATTTTTGTTTCCTGAGCCGACATGAAAGTCATTGCAGCAAACAACACAAACATGATTACTATGAACCATTTTGCTTTCCTCATACATTCCCTCCCCATTTTTTACTTTTACTCTTTTATTTCAACTTTCACTCTTCACGCATTAACATAAACCATGCTTAAATTTAGTACAAAAATTTAAAAAGTAAAGTATAAAAATTATTATTTTGATTTCCAGATAAATTACCGTATAATACAATCAGACGAAATAGACGCTTTGTTTAGGGTGCGGAGTAATTTAGCGGAGTCGTTTATTCGACACATTTTTAAAACACTTAGAAAACAGGATAATAAGATGAATATTACTTTTAGGCCGGCTGAGGTTGAAGATCTGCAATTTTTAGATACTGTGGAAAAATTATCTTTTCCTCCAAACAGACAAAATAACTCTAAATCACTCAGATTAAGCGTAATCAGCACTTTTCAGGAAGTATGGGTTGCAGAAAGTAAAGAGAAGAATAAAATCGTTCAAATCGCAGACGCTGTTCTATATCCTCATAGAAAAACCCTTAGGGTGTATTCGATAGCTGTTATGCCGGAATACAGGAATAAAGGTGTCGGACATAAATTTATAGAAAAAATCAAAGAGAGGGCTAAATCAAAAGGATGTTTGTCTATTTCACTTGAGGCCGATGCCGATAATCAAGCACTCGTAAAATGGTATATTGATCACGGATTCGTCATAAAAGAGGAGTTAAAGGATTATTACGGGCAGAACGAAGACGCCGTGAGAATGTCAATCGGGCTGGAGAAGGGGGGAGCTTATATCCAAAATGAAGGCCACGGATCAGGGATGAGGAACTTCATTGTTGTTGATAATCCGGCAAAATGGTCGCTTGATATTGATACAGCCGAAGTCATATCCGCAAAAGATTACATTACCGAACCTCGTTTCAACAACATCAACAACGCCCGGATTTTCAATATTTGTAACTCATATCGTTATCAGAGTTTAGGCTATTATGTGTCTCTGCTCGCATCTGCAAGGGATCACAGAGCCATGCCCAATGTCACGACAATACGGGATTTTACCGATGTGTCAATAATAAGAAATATTGCTCTTGATATTGACGGGCTGATCCAGGAATCGCTAAAGAATATAAAGGATACATATTTCAGCCTGACCATCTGTTTCGGTCACACAATTGAGAAGGGATTTATAAAACTGGCAAAAGAAATATATCAGCTATTCGAATCTCCTCTTTTAAAAGTATCTTTCGCCAAATCGAAAGACTGGAGCGTAAGAAAAATTGTCCCTTTATCTCTCGATTCGTTAAAATCTTTTGATCAGACAAGCGTAGAAAAATTCGCAAAAGAATATTTCAGTCAGAAAAGATTCAACAAGCAAAGAATGAAGAACTATCCGTATGATCTTGCTATCCTTACAGACCCGAATGAAAAATATCCGCCATCGGATAAAAAAGCGCTGGCAGAGTTTAAAAAAGCGGCGGAAGAAGTAGGATTCTACACAGAGTTTATAACTAAGAAGGATTACGACAGGCTTCCGGAATTTGATGCACTTTTCATAAGAGAAACAACAAATGTCAATGATCACACTTACCTGTTTTCCCGCAGGGCTTATTCCGAAGGGCTTGTCGTAATTGACGATCCATGGTCAATACTGAGATGTTCGAACAAAATGTTCTTGTATGAAAGAATGAACAGAGGAAGAGTACTCACTCCAAAAACCTGGATGCTCACAAAAGGAATAGCATTATCTAAGCTGATGCATAATATAGTTTTTCCGCTTGTCCTAAAGCAGCCCGACGGAAGTTTTTCAAAAGGAATGTATAAGGTAAACGATCTTGATGAAATGAAGGAGAAATTAGATTTGATGTATAAAACTTCTGATTTGATAATAGCTCAAGAATTTTTAAAATCAGATTTCGACTGGAGGATAGGCGTTTTGGACGGAAGCCCGTTGTTCGCTAGCAAATATTATATGGCGAAAGGGCACTGGCAGATTTATAATTGGGCAAACGAAGGTTTTGAAGAGCTTCATACCGGGGATTTCGAGACCCTGCCGATAAATCAGGTCCCGTCAAATTTAATATCAGCAGCGGTTAAGGCATGTTCGCTTATCGGGGACGGTCTTTACGGAGTTGATCTAAAGGAAGTAAACGGTAAAGTTTATCTTATAGAGATCAATGACAATCCGAATT
>JAKLPX010000174.1 GCA_022013635.1 Candidatus Delongbacteria bacterium | reverse complement strand
TTGATTTTTTTGATTACTCGTCTGATTCTTTCTTTACCTATCTCAGCAATTGTTTTGTATCCGGCTTGAAAAGCTTCGCTTTTTTCTTCGCACTTTTCAGGAAATTGTGCCACAAAAATCTCTTCCCCGAACACTTCATTCATTAACATGCGTAAATTATGAACTTCGTTATCGTCAATTGACACAAAAATGACTCCGTCATCACGCAATAGATTTCTGGCTAAAAATATTCGCGGATACATCATATTCAGCCAATTGGAATGATACTGCCCGTTTTCCTTTGAATTCTTCCTGAACATTCCTTCTCGGGTTAAATATCCTTCTTCGTCCTTATCGCCTACGCGTTTCTGATAATCTGCTTTGGATTCGGAAAATTTATCGGGATAAATGAAAGAGTCGTTACCGGTGTTGTAAGGCGGATCAATATAGATCATTTTAATTTTACCGAAGTAGCTTTTTTGTAGTATCTTGAGAACTTCGAGATTTTCGCCTTCGATAAATACATTCTCAGTGTTGTCGAAATTGACTGATTCTTCCTTTGCCGGGGTCAGAGTTCTTGTCGAAGGAGTTTGTAGAACCTTGAATGCATCCGATTTACCTGCCCAATTGAGCACATATCTTTCGTTATTGAAGGTAATATCTTCGCCCAAAGTAGCCTTGAGCTTTTCCCAGTCAATTTTTCCTTCGGAAATAGTTCCAGGCATAAGCTGTTTCAGCCTCTTAAGCAGTTCTTCTTTCGATATTTGTGATTTTCCGTCCATAAATCTTTTTCTCACTTCTCACATAAGTATTAATCTTTAGATATTAACAATAAATCATATTTAAATCAATCTCAATATAAATTATTTTAATCCTTCAAATGCTCTAATTTGACCTTAGAGCAGATTGCGAAGATGATTGTGATAGGGCCTATTCTAAAAAGCATGTATCTTGCATTTAAGTCAACAATGTTTGACCAGCTATGCTGTCAGGTATTGAGAAATAAAATGTCGCCCCTTCGTTGATTTTTGCTTCAGCCCATACTTTTCCGCCATGCCGTTGAATGATGTGCTGAACAATCGCAAGTCCGATGCCTGTTCCTTCAAATTCATTTGAATTGTGCAGACGCTGAAACACTTCAAAAAGTTTATGCCCATATTCCGCATTAAAACCCACGCCCGAATCCTTTATAAAATATATGTTACTATCTTTTTCCCGATAGCTTCCGATTTCAATTTTCCGGATATCTCTCGGTAAAGTAAATTTAATTGCGTTTGAAATTAAATTAATCCACACTTGCCGCATAAGGGTTTTACTTCCGAAGGCATCGGGGAGTTTAGAGATGCTGAAAATAAATTTCTCCTGTATATCGGAGGAAGCTGTTTCATGGTAGGTTGAATCGGCAAGTAAAGCCATATCAATACGCGAGAACTCCATTTCTGTCCTGCTCAACCGTGAAAATGAGAGCAGATCGTTAATCAAACTATCCATTTTATGTATATTTGTACGAATTTTATTCAACATCCTTTTTGCTTCATCATCCAATTTTGCATCATAATCATCTAAAATGATAGTTGAAAATCCGTCAATTGCCCTGAGGGGTGCGCGTAAATCATGTGAGACCGAATACGAAAATGATTCTAATTCCTTGTTGGCTGTTTTAAGCTGCATCGTGCGTTGTGCAATGCGATGTTCAAGTTCAGCGTTGAGTTTATAGATTTTTTCTTCCGCCTGTTTGCGTTCGGTAATATCGCGGTAGTTAATAATTACTGCTCCTATATGCGGGTCATTCAACATATTTGTACCTATGGAGTCGAGATACCGCCATGATCCGTCTTTATGACGGAAACGGAACTCAGCTTTAGTGTTATCTCCCGGTGATTTAACGAGTTGAGTAAATAATTCCAAAGTGCTTTGCAGATCATTCGGATGAACTAATTCAAATGCATTTCGCCCACTCAATTCACCGGCAGGATATCCTAAGATGTGAGTTGCAGCGGGGCTTTCGTATAAGATTATTCCGTTGCCGTCAAGCAAAGCAATGACATCGGAACTTTTTTCGATCATTACATGATAGCGATTCTTTGCAGCCTGCAACTTTTCTTCTGCCTGCTTACGCTCTTCAATACTTCTCGCCTGGGCAATAAAATATGGTTTTATACTTATCACTCCAACAGCCATAAGCGCAGACAGAACAAGGCCGATCAACTCAAAAGATTGTACATCAAAATCGGCCAATTCGCCATTGATAAGTCCTATTAATACTAATATGCGCCTTAAAGCCTGTAAAGCCATCGCCAAAGCAATGAATGTCCATGACCATTTATTTCCGGTTACTTTTATTAGGCTCAACGCTATAAAAGCGGCTGTTACCTGCAGTAGAATCGAGAGTATTATTATAGAGACTGCAATCATTTCTTTTCCATGTCAAGTTTACAGTATAAGGAATATTTGACAGAAAATCAACAATTTTCCAATAATTTCTCAGCCAGTTTTTTTGAATCATTACCGGCTTTCTCTGTAGTTATAAGGCTTGCGATCTCTTCAATTCTCTGTTCGTTATTCAGTCTAAGAACCTCGACAATAGTCCTGTCTTTGATTGCTTTTTTTCTGACAGAAAAGTGATTTATGCCTTTTGATGCGATCGCAGGAAGATGAGTGATGGCAATGATCTGCTTTTTCTCTGATAATTTGAAAAGCTTATTACCGACTTTTTCGGCAACAGAACCGCTGATTCCGGAATCAATCTCATCAAATACCACAATACCTACCCCTTTTTCGGAGCTGATAATATTTTTTATAGAAAGCATTATCCTTGATATCTCGCCGCCAGACGCTGTTTTCGATAACGGTTTCGACTCTTCGCCGATGTTCGTTCTTATAAAAAATTCAACGGCATCCCATCCGTCTGGTGAAATTTCCTTTTTTGTCATAACTACATTTAATTTCGCGTTCTGAAGTCCAATATCTTTAAATTCTGCGTTGATCTCTTTTTCAAGTTTTTTTATACCGTCGCTTCTTAAGGCTGAAACTCTTTTACACTCTTTTTCAGTCTCCGTAGAAAGGTCTTTTGACCTTTTTAAAAGTTTATCTTTATCGAACGAGATGTTTTCTATAGAATTAAGCTGTCCGGAGATATTATTCATGTAATTTGTAACATCCGAAAGATCAGGTCCGAATTTCTTCATAAGTTTTTTTAATTGAGCGTATCTTTCACTCATACTGTCATATCTTTCTTCGTCGAACTCCAATGAATTTGAGTATATTTCCGTTGAATTGCTGAACTCTTTTATGATCTGATAGGATGATTCAATATCGTTTATGAACGGTTCGAAATTCTTATCTGTTTCAGCTAACTGCCGGCATTTGGATTTTATAAAACCGATACCGCTGAGGAGTGAATTATCGGAGCCGTCTGAAGTGTCGCTCACCGCCTGACATAATTTTTTTATTTCCTCAATATTCTCCATTTTGCGCAGCTCTGAAGATAACACCGCATCTTCATTCTCTTCGGGAGAAATTTCTTTGATCTCCTTTAAATGATATTCGAGAAGTTCTTTTTTGTCTTTCAGATCGTTCTCGCTTTTTATAATCCGCTCGATTTCCTTTTTCAGATTGATATTTTCAGAATAAAATTCTTCGATCTTCTTTGTTGATATGCCTACTCTTTCATCAAGAATAATTATGTGAGTGTCTTTATTTAAAAGCGATTGATGGTCGTGCTGTCCGTGAATATCAATCAATAAATTTCCCAATCCGGTAATAAATTCGGTATTTACAGGAGAAT
>JAKLPX010000173.1 GCA_022013635.1 Candidatus Delongbacteria bacterium | reverse complement strand
GATGAAATCTGAACCGGAACCGGGTCAGGAACGGTTTGAAGAATTTGTAATGCCTATAAGAGTAGAACCTAAGGTTGACAGGAATGCACCCTGCCCATGCGGAAGCGGGAAGAAATATAAAAAATGCTGCGGGAAGTGATATATGAAGAATGAAATAGTAAAAAAAGATTTTCAGCTTACGGAGAATGATAAGTTCTCGAATTTTGTGATTTTCCAGACGGAAAAAGGTAAAGTTAATATTGATGTGTTCTTTTATGATGAAACTTTATGGCTGACTCAGAAGAAGATGGCTGAATTGTTTGAGAAGGACAGAACGGTTATTTCAAAGCATTTGAAGAATGTTTTCGATGCAGGAGAACTTGATGAAAATTCAGTATGTGCAAATTTTGCACATACTGCCGAAGATGGTAAGAAATATGATACAAAATATTATAACCTAAAAGCCATCGTCGCTGTTGGTTACCGAGTCAATTCTCACAGAGCGACAGAATTTAGGAAATGGGCAACGGATATTCTGCATGAGTACATTATCAAAGGTTTTGCTATGGACGATGAAAGATTGAAGCAGATCAAGCACTTCGGGAAAGATTATTTTAATGAGATGCTTGAAAGAATCAGGGAAATCAGACTTAGTGAAAGAAGGTTGTATCAGAAAATTACCGATATTTATGCTTTGTCTGCCGATTATGATAAGAACGCAGAGATGACAAAAGAGTTTTTTGCGACTGTTCAAAATAAGCTTCACTGGGCTATTACAGGTAAGACTGCGGCTGAGATCATTTATTCCGAAGCTGATGCTAAGAAAATATTTATGGGTTTAAAAACATGGAAGAAATCACCTGAGGGTAAGATATTAAAGTCTGATGTTACTATTGCAAAAAATTATCTTAACGAACAGCATCTGAGACAGCTCGAAAGATTGGTGAACGCATTTCTTGATCTTGCGGAAAATCGGGCAGAAAGGGAAATCGTTATGAATATGCAGGACTGGATTGTTTATCTTGACAAATTCCTTCAAATATCAGATTATCCTATTTTAACAGATAAAGGTAAAGTGACTGCACTTGAGGCTAAGATCAAGGCTGAGGGTGAATATGACAAATTCAGAGTTGAGCAGGACAGGAATTATGTTTCGGATTTTGACGAAGAAGTTAAGAGGCTTCTCGGTAATGAAAAGAAATTTAAAGCGGAAAACTAGATGAATTACTTCACAGAAGATGTTTTAGAGCAGTCATGTATTGAGATATTTGAATCTCTGGGCTATGGATATAAGTTCGGTCCGGATATTGCCCTCGACGGGATTTGTCCTGAAAGGGAGACTTATCTTGATGTTGTTTTAAAGGACAGGCTGTATGTAAATCTGAAAAAAATCAATAATGGTTTGCCTGCCGAAGCGATCAATGAGGCTATAAAGAAGGTTCTTCATCTTGATTCTCCGTCTATGCTGATTAATAATAAAACATTTCATAAATATATTACGGACGGTATTGATGTTTCGTTTCGCGAGAATGGTGCGGAAAAGCATAAGATAGTTTATTTGTTCGATACTGTAAATGTTGAGAATAATGATTTTTTGATAGTTAATCAGTTCACGGTTATAGAGAAGCATGACAGGCGGCCTGATATTGTGGTTTTTATAAACGGGATCCCGGTTTCGGTGATCGAGCTTAAATCTGCGAGCGATGAAGAGGCTACGACGGAGAAGGCTTATAATCAGATCAAGACATATCAGAATGATATTCCGACTTTATTTTACTATAACGCGTTCAGTATTATTTCTGACGGGATAAATGCGAAGGTGGGTACTGTAACTTCAAATCAGGAATGGTTCAAGATGTGGAGGACAGTTGACGGTGTTAATATTGATTCGCTGTCTGTTCCGCAGTACGATACGCTTATTAAAGGTATATTTGTCAAAGAAAGAATTATTGATATTCTCAAAAGTTCGATCCTGTTTCAGGCTAACGATAATGAAAGCTACACAAAGATAATGACGGGCTATCATCAGTATTTCGGGGTGAAAAAGGCAATTCTAAGGACGAAAGAGGCTATAAGTGATCATGGAGACAGGAAGATCGGCGTAATCTGGCACACTCAGGGTTCGGGAAAGAGTTTGCTTATGGTTTTTTATGCGGGTGGACTGATCAGAGAGCTTGATAATCCGACTCTGGTATTTTTAACCGACAGGAACGATCTGGACCAGCAGCTGTTTTCCACATTTTCAAAGTCGGCTGATATTTTGAGGCAGACTCCGATTCAGGCAAATTCAAGAAAGACTTTAAGAGAGATGCTTGATAGGGAAAGCGGCGGAGTGTTATTTACCACGATACAGAAATTCACGCCGGGCGAGGATGAGGATATTATGCCTGTTCTCTGCACGAGAAGAAATGTGATCGTTATAGCGGATGAAGCTCACAGAAGCCAGTACGGTTTAAAGAGCGTGACTAAGGATTCGGGTGAGATAAAATACGGTTATGCTAAATATATGCGTGAAGCACTACCTAATGCGAGCTTTATAGGTTTTACCGGAACACCGATAGAGTTCGAGGACAAATCAACTCCTGCCGTATTCGGTAATTATATAGATGTCTATGATATGACAAGAGCGGTTGAAGACAAAAGCACGGTTAAAATATATTACGAAAACAGGATAATTAAGCTCAATCTTGATGATTCGATAAGTCTCGACGATCTGGACGATGAAATAGACGAACTGACCGAAGGTCACGAAGAATTTACAAGAAACAAACTGAAATCGAAGTGGGGGAGGCTTGAAGCTGTTGTCGGTGCTGAAGCAAGAGTAAGAGAGCTTGCATTAGATATTGTTGATCATTTTGAAACAAGGCAGAAAAGCATGTTCGGAAAAGCCATGATAGTCTGCATGAGCAGAAGAATATGCATTGACCTGTATAACGAAATAGTCGCACTGAATCCCGACTGGCACAGTGAAGAGAGATCCGAAGGTAAGATCAAAGTTGTAATGACAGGCAGCGCATCCGATCCCGCAGATTGGCAGAAGCATGTCGGAAATAAACCTGACAGGGACGATCTCGCAAAAAGGTTCAAAGATGTAAAAGACGAACTCAAGCTCGTAATTGTCCGCGATATGTGGCTGACAGGCTTCGATGTTCCTTCGCTGAACGCTATCTATATTGACAAGCCGATGAAAGGTCATAATCTTATGCAGGCGATAGCGCGTGTAAACAGAGTTTTCAAAGACAAAGATGCAGGTCTGGTTGTTGACTACATCGGAATAGCTGAACCGCTAAAAAAAGCGTTAAAAGAATATACCGACAGCGATAAAAAAGAAGTAGGTATAGATACGGCTCAGGCGATCGCTGTAATGCTCGAAAAATACGAGATAGTTAAGCAGATGTTCCACGGCTATGATTACATACCGAAGATCAAGGGAAGCGACAGGGATAGGATTCACGCGATAATCGAGGGAATGAACCATATTTTTGATGCCGACTTAAAGAATTCTGGTATAAAACAGAATTTTTTAAAGTTCACGATAGAGCTTGCAAAATCTCACGGCTTGTGTTCAGCTACGAAAGAAGGAAAAGAAATTGATTTTGAAGTAAGTTATTTCAAAGCAGTCAAAGCAAGCATAATCAAGCTTGAAAACGATGATCTGACTAAGAAGAAAAAACTCACATTTGAAGAGATAAACGCTAGAATGAAGCAGATGGTCTCAAATTCCATCGTTTCGGAAGAAGTCATAGATATTCTCGAAGCTACCGGATTAAAAAGACCTGAATTATCCATCATGTCGGATGAGTTCTTAGAAGAAGTCAGGAACATGAAATTAAAGAACCTTGCCGTTGAACTTTTAAAAAGACTTATTGACGGAAAGATCAAGCTTGCGGCAAGAAGGAATCTCGTACAATCGGAAAAATTCTCCGAAAAACTCAAAAGAGCTTTGCTCCAGTACCAGAATAAAGCGATCACTAATCTTGAAGTCATCGAAGCGTTGATAAAAATGGCAAAGGATTTTGATGCCATGCGCAAAGAAGGTGAAATTCTGGGTTTAAACGAAGATGAAAAAGCTTTTTACGACGCGCTCACAAAAGATGTGACCGTCAAAGATTTCATGTCCGATGAAATACTGAAAAAGATCGCGCACGAACTCACGGAATCTATCAGAAAAAGCATCACCGTTGACTGGCAGGTAAAAGAAAGTGCCAGAGCCAATATGCGAAAAAATATAAAAAGACTTTTGAAAAAATATAAATATCCGCCTGAACAGACCAAAGGCGCGGTCGAGATCGTAATCAGACAGGTCGAGCTTATGTGCAAAGAGTCCGATACAAGCGAACCGTTCAGGTACGGAGAGACGCCACAGTATTGGAGTCAGGTTGCGGAAGAGAAATAAAATGGGTAGGCGCTTTCAAATTTTCTACTCAATTCCGCGGTTCTCGTCGTCTTTCATCTGAGTCGTCCAGAGCTTATGATAAACTCCCTGTTTTGCGATCAAGTCGGCATGAGAACCGGTTTCTACAACTTTTCCGTTTTCCAAAACAATTATTCTGTCAACATTAACAATTGTCGTTAATCTGTGAGCGATAATGATGGTCGTCCTGTCCTTCATGATCTTTTCGATCGCAGCCTGTATAATATTCTCTGAAATCGAATCAATGGAAGCGGTAGCCTCATCAAGTATCAGAACCTTTGGATCTTTCAACAAAGCTCTTGCGATCGAAAGTCTCTGTCTCTGTCCTCCGGAAAGTTTTAATCCGCGCTCACCGATAACTGTTTCGAATTTCAAAGGAAGTTCGTCAATAAATTCATAAATATTTGCATCTTTACAGGCTTTATCAATCTGTTCTTTAGTGGCTTCGAGATCAGCATATTTCAAATTATTCAGGATAGTATCGTTAAAAAGCAAGGCATCCTGAAAAACGATGGATATATTATTTCTGTATGAGTCTATATCCAAGTCTTTTATATCTGTTCCGTTGAATTTTACAGCTCCGGATTGCGGATCGTAGAATCTGAGGACAAGGTTTATTACCGTTGATTTGCCGGCGCCGCTGGGACCGACCAATGCCACTGACTGTCCGTCTTTAATTTTCAGATCAACGCCGTTCAAAGCAGTTTTATCCTTATCTTTTTCATATTTAAACTCAACGGACTGAAATTCAATTTCGCCTTTAGTATTATCAATATCTTCAGGATTTTCTGCTATAATCAACTCATCCGGATAATCAATATATTCGTAAATTCTGTCTATTGAAACGAATGCGGCAATTGTATAGATCATTGTACCTGAAAGACCGAAAATAGGTTCAAAAAGATTTCTTACAAGCATAATAAAAGCAAGCAGAACTCCGAGCGAAATTTCAGTGCCTGTTAAGAGTTTTAGCCCATAAACAATTATCGTGATATAAAATGCGTGCCAGAATATTGTAGCCACAACCTCGAACATGTTGTTCGATATACCTAATTTGATACTGTCTTTTATATACTCTCTGCTCTTTTTTAAATGCCTTGCCGCTTCGTAATTTTCATTCCCGAAAGCCATTATTTTCCCACCCCTAAGCAAGGCGGAAATTTGCGGCAACGATTTTTCGCCTTCATACACATTGCCTTCCAACATGG
>JAKLPX010000172.1 GCA_022013635.1 Candidatus Delongbacteria bacterium | reverse complement strand
TCGATGCTTTCGGAAAAATCAATGGAATTGAATTTCAGCCGGAATTAAAAAATTCATTCGGAAACAGGTGGCTAACAACAATTTTAGTAGATCCGGAAAGAACAGGTACAGACAAAGAAAAAATAAGACTTGAATTGAACAAATACAATATTGAATCAAGACCGTTATGGAAACCGATGCATTTACAGCCGGTATTCAAAGGTTGTGATAACTATGTAAATAAAACATGCGAAAAAATGTTTGATCGGGGTTTGTGTTTGCCTTCTGATACAAAAATGACCGATGCGCAGATTGACGAGATCATCTCAATAATGGCAGGTTTATTAAAAGTGTAATTTTAAATTTAAGAAACATTTATTTCAATTACTGCGGCCTTCGGTCAATTCAAGTTCTTTGAGAAAATCGCCTATTCTTCAATTTAATCTTTTGAGCAGTCTATGTCAAGCAGAAAGTCGGGGATGTAACTTTATGTAATTGCCATTACAATGGCGATAATCGGCTAAAAAAAGCCAATTGATTGGCGATAATCGGCTAAAAAAAGCCAAAGTGTGCTTGACTTTAAAAGTGATTTTTTATATATTTATATCAGAAATAAATCAAAGGACGGATTATGACAGATACTATGATTAAAAGGCAGCTCGAATCTTTTCTAAAAGAGAAAAACGGTAAGGCAAAGATCATTCTGGGACCGAGGCAGACGGGTAAAACTACTATTCTTCATCAGGTCTTCGACGGAAAAGAAAAAGTAATATGGTTTGACGGTGACGAGCCGGACGACAGAGCTCTTTTCGAGAACATAACATCAACAAGATTAAAAAGTATAATAGGGGATAATAGAACGGTTATTATTGACGAGGGTCAGAAAATTGATGATATCGGGAACAAGCTGAAGCTGATAACCGATAAGCTAAAGGGAGTTGACCTTGTTGTAACAGGCTCCTCGTCTTTTGAACTGAGCAACAAAATAACCGAAAGTTTAACAGGAAGAAAGAATGAGTTCCATCTTTTCCCCTTATCGTTCAAGGAAATGGCAGATCATAACGGGCTGAGGGAAGAGTTGAGAATGATGCCCCAAAGGCTTGTTTACGGTTTTTATCCTGAGGTCGTTACATCGCCCGGCAGAGAAAAGAAAGTTCTGAATGAAATAGTGAACAGCTATCTGTTCAAAGACATTCTGATGTGGAACAGGATACAGAAACCGGATAAACTGATGAAACTTTTACAGGCTCTTGCATTTCAGGTCGGAAACGAAGTATCATATACCGAACTGGGTAATTTAACCGAACTAAAGAAAGATACCGTCGAATCATATATCACTATCCTCGAAAGAGCATTTATCATATTCAGGTTAGGCGCATTCAGCAGGAATTTGAGAAAAGAGCTTAAAAGGAACAGAAAAATATACTTTTACGATCTTGGAATAAGGAACGCATTAATTTCAAATTTCAAAAGCATTGAAATGCGGGATGATGTCGGCAAACTCTGGGAAAACTACTGCTTAGCCGAAAGAATAAAACACACTCATTATAACGAAATATACTGCGCAAGTTATTTCTGGAGAACGACGGACATGCAGGAGATCGATTATATTGAGGAAAGGGACGGTACGCTTTACGCTTACGAGTTTAAGTGGAATGAAAGAAAGAAAACAAAATTACCGGATATCTTTACTTCGACTTACCCTAATTCTGAAACGCAGGTAATCACAAGGGAAAATTTTGAAAAATTTCTTTATTAGAATTGTAAAACGCAAAATCTTATTTGTTATTGGAATTATTAACAAACTGTGTTATATTTAAACCATGTATTAAAAATAGAGGAAAAATTCAATGGATTTTTTGTTACCCTATTCATAAGATCATAAGTCGTGAGACTGCCGTAACTTAATTGAATTGAACTTCCTTCATAGAGTTTTCCTTCTCTTGCCTTTTTCCATTCGTCTGAATGATCATAATTCAGAAAAGGATAAAGGAAATATTCTTCAGTCCAGCTCGGAATAGTAAAAGGATACGAAAATATCAAATTTGAAAATATTATAAAAAGCAGGAAAAAAATTTTTAGCATTTTCAAACCTCGTTATCCGTTTGTAATCTTACCGTGTTCTTTGACATACTCGATAGCTTTGATTTGTCTTTCGTTCAGTTCCGAATTGTTTATAACGACATCAGTTTTCTGTTCAGCCTTATATAATATAGTGACAAATCCGATCAGTCCGTTTCGCGGTTTCGACATGTGAGTAGTTTTCAGATCTTCTTCGGATATATCATAAGGCAGAATTCCGTCATTCCATACTCTTAAAGAGTTGTTATAAACTCTGAGCTGTGGTGGAATTTGATTTCACGGATGCTTTCTGGATGGTAATACATTCAAATTTCACCAAAACCACCCAAGAAATGTCAGAAGAAAGAATCCCCTTATTTTCAGGTTGATAATGCAACAAAGTTGAATTATATTTACATGTATGTAATGTGAAAAGATGCAAAGGCTAAGATAAGCTAAGTGAGACTTGAAAAATTAATATCTCTGCTCAAGCAGAAAGAATCAAAATGGCTTGAATTTAAGAAATTCACTGACCAAGTTTCGCCCACGCTCTTTGAAACGGTGTGCGCGTTTTTGAACAGGGAGGGCGGTGATGTAATTATAGGCGTGGACGATGACGGAAAGATTATCGGCATCGAAGAAAGCAGGGTTGACGGAATGATGAACTATATCGTCACAATGTCCAACAACCCCGACATGCTTGATCCGCCGTATATTCTCGATCCTCAAAAGCACGAAATTGACGGAAAATTTATAATTTATGTAAATGTGCCGGAGTCATCTCAGGTTCACAGGTTCAAAGGAACGGTTTACGACAGAAGTTCCGACGGTGACTTTAAAATAAAAGAACCGCAGAGGATAGCCGCCATAATCAACAGAAAAATCGGATTTTATTCTGAAACGAGAGTTTGCTCATACATTACTTTTGATGATCTCGATCCTGAAACATTCAAAGGAATGAGGAACAGACTAAGGGGAGTAAATCAAAACCATCCGTGGCTCAAACTTACAGACCAAGACCTATTGGTACGCTCAGGGCTTGCGAAAAGAGATGCTTCTGGTAATCTGGAATTTTTCGCTGCGGCGGTGCTTCTTTTCGGAACAGAACTGAGTATTCAGAGCATTCTTCCGCAATTCAAAATAGATGTGATCGTAAAAATAAACGATACAGACAGATATGATGACAGAAAGGATTTCAGAATAAATCTGATCAATGCCTATTCGGAAATCATGAATTTCCTTGAACGCTATCTGCCTGACCCGTTTTTCTTTGAGGACGGACAGAGAATAAGTCTGAGAAACAAGATCTTCCGCGAAGCCGTCGCAAACATCATAATCCACAGAGAATATTTTCACCCTCTCCCTGCCAGGATAGTGATCAAAAAACGGACGGTCGAATTTACAAATCCGTGCAATCCGTACGAGAGAGGCAAAATTGATACAGATAATTATGAGACGCATCAGAAGAATCCGCTTATCTCGAAATTTTTCCTACAGCTCGATCTTGTAGAGGAAGTCGGTTCAGGTATTTATAATATCACAAAGTATCTGCCGTTCTATACAAAAGGAACGGCCAAAGCTGAATTTATTGACGACAACATCTTCAAAACCGTCATTCCGTTCAGATACGCAACCGATGACGAGCCCGAAGAGAAGGAAATAGTACATGAGCCTGAAAAAATAAACGAAGAATCGGCGGACACAACTGAAGGCGTGCACAGAGTAAGGGAATATATTTCCAAAAATTACGGGTGCAAGTCAAAGAAAATATCTGAAGACCTCAAAATACCGTCAAGATCGGTCGAAAGGTATATCAAAATACTAAAACTCAGCGGTGTAGTAAAATTCACAGGGGCAAGTAGAAACGGAGGATATATAAGGATCGGATATATTGACCTTGGCAGAATAAATGGCGGTGTAAATGGCGGTGTAAATGGCGGTGTAAATGAGCTTGAAAAGGATAATGTCACCGATAATGTCACCGATAATGTCACCGATAATGTCACCGATAATGTCACCGATAAAAGACTTGCGAAAATTCTTGATCTTATAATAGAGAATGAGGCAATATCGACTGCACAAATTGCAAAAGGTCTAAATTTAACAAAGAGAACCATTTTAAGAGATATTGATAAGCTGAAAAAGAATAATTTATTAATCCGGACAGGGAACGAAAAAACCGGTCATTGGGTCGTCATCAAAAAACCGGAAGAT
>JAKLPX010000171.1 GCA_022013635.1 Candidatus Delongbacteria bacterium | reverse complement strand
TAAGCGAAAGTCATACCTACGGAGTCCTTACTTTCTATTCGCAGTTCAGGCTTTTTCCTGTAGGTAAAAAGATTATCAAGGTATCTCATGGAACGGCATGTCATGTTCAAAACGCGAGTGATATAACAAACGCTTTAATGATCGAGTTGAATGTTGAGGATGGTAAAACAACAGAAGACAGGCTTTTCACTCTCGAATCGGTCTCATGCCTAGGTTGCTGCGGATTAGCACCTGTAATCACAGTTAATGAAGATGTATATGGGAAATTGAGAAGAGCGGATATTTCAAAAATCATTAAACATTATAAGTTACTGGAGGAAAAACAAGATGCCTAAATTAAGTATCGCCGACCTTGAAGAAATAAGGAATAAAGTCAGAAAAACTACAATTCTTCGCGAAGGAAGCTCCGTTGCCAAGATAACAGTTCATATGGGTACCTGCGGAATAGCTGCAGGAGCGAGAACAATTATGAACACTGTTATTAAAATAATTGAAGAATCAAAACGAGACGATATTATCGTAACAACTTCCGGTTGCGCCGGATTCTGCAGCAAAGAGCCGATGGCTACGGTAGAACTCAAAGGGGAATCACCCGTAAAATACAGTTCGCTTAACGAAAGTAAAATAAAAAAAATATTTGAAGAGCATGTGCTGAAAGGTAAAATTGTGGAAGAATATGCTCTTGCAATAGGAAATGAGAGGGAACCGTAAAATGGAATTTAGAACTCATTTAATGGTATGTGCCGGTACCGCCTGCGTATCCTGCGGTGCCTTCAATGTTAAAAAACTGCTGGAAGAAGAGATTAAAAAGAAGGGATTAGATAAAGAGATCCTTGTTGTTGGTACGGGTTGTCAGGGATTCTGCGCTCAAGGACCAATTGTAGTCGTACGGCCTGATGATATCTTTTATCAATTGCTTTCTCCTGAAGATGTTCCTCACTTGGTGGAAGAACATTTTCTAAAGGGAAGACCTGTCAAAAAAATGATGTACACGCCTCCGGGTGAAAAGATTCAGATCCCGACAATGAGTGAGATCGGATTTTTCAACAAACAACGATTAATCGCACTGAGAAATAAAGGCCTAATTGATGCCGAACAGATCGATGATTATATCGGAAGGGACGGATATAATGCTCTAATTAAAGTTTTAACTGAAATGAATCCCGATGATATTGTTAAAGAGGTTAAGGATTCCGGATTAAGGGGCCGTGGCGGCGGAGGTTTCCCGACAGGTTTGAAATGGGAGATCTGTAAAAATTCAAAAGGCAGTCCCAAGTATATAATATGCAATGCCGATGAAGGCGATCCCGGCGCATACATGGATAGAAGTATCATCGAATCCGACCCGCATTCGGTTATTGAAGGAATGCTGATAGGAGCAAGGGCGATAGGCGCGCAGGAAGGAGTTGTTTATATTAGAACCGAATATCCGCTTGCAATAAAAAGATTGGAAACTGCGATCGGACAGGCAAGAGAATATGGACTATTGGGGAAAGATATTCTCGGTAAAGGTTTTGATTTTGACCTGAAGATCAAACAGGGAGCCGGAGCTTTTGTATGCGGAGAAGAAACCGCACTTATGGCTTCAATTGAAGGGAAAAGAGGCATGCCGAATAAAAGACCTCCGTTTCCTGCAGAATCCGGTCTCTGGAATAAACCGACTAATATTAATAATGTGGAAACATGGGCAAATATACCCTGGATAATATTGAAGGGAGCAGACAGATTTGCGAGTATAGGTACGGAGAAAAGTAAAGGTACAAAAGTATTCTCTCTAGTAGGAAAGATCAATAATACAGGATTGGTCGAAGTACCTATGGGAATTACTTTAAAAGAAATAATATTTGACATAGGCGGCGGAGTTCCCAACGGAAAAAAATTTAAGGCCGTTCAGATGGGTGGTCCTTCAGGCGGATGTATTCCCGCGGAGTTGGGAGATACTATAATAGATTACGATTCAGTGACCGCAACAGGCGCGATAATGGGGTCAGGAGGTATGGTCGTAATGGATGAAACTACATGTATGGTCGATATAGCTAAGTATTTCCTTAATTTTACGCAAGCGGAAAGCTGCGGTAAATGTACATTCTGCCGTATCGGAACAAAAAGAATGCTTGAAATACTGCAAAGAATTTGTGACGGAAATGGAGTAGAAGAAGATATTGGAAAACTTCAGGAATTGGCCGCTCAAATAAAAGATTCTTCTCTTTGCGGGTTAGGTCAGACCGCACCGAATCCGGTATTAACAACGCTAAAATATTTCAGGCACGAATATGAGGCTCACATTAAAGATAAAAAATGTCCCGCCAAATCTTGTAAAGCACTATTAACTTATGAAATAAACGATCAATGTATAGGTTGTACTGTATGCGTAAGAGTTTGTCCTACCAAGGCGATCACTGGGGAAAGAAAAGTAAAGCATCTTATTGATCAGGAAAAATGTATCAAATGCGGTGCATGTTTCGACATCTGTAAATTCAAGGCTATTGATGTAAACTAAACTAAGGGATACGATAATGGAAGGAATTAAAGTATATATTGATAATAAAGAGTACACAGGCAACAGGGGTGATACAGTTCTTGAACTTTGCAGAAAGAACGGCATAGAGATACCTACGCTTTGCCACGATGAAAGGCTGAAACCGTATTCTTCTTGTTTTTTGTGCATCGTTGAGATCGAGAAAATGAGGACACTTCAACCGGCCTGTTCGACAAAGATCAATAACGACATGAAGATATTAACCAACAGCGACAGAGTGAGAAAATCAAGAAAAACAGCTCTGGAACTTTTGCTCAGCAATCACTATGCGGATTGTCTCGGACCATGTAAACTTACATGCCCGGCCGGTGTTGATGTTCAGGGATACATCGCGCTAATTGAAAAAGGATTATATACCGAAGCTATATGCCTGATCAAGGAAAAAAATCCTTTGCCTGCCATCTGCGGAAGAGTTTGTGTCAGACCTTGTGAAGTTGCATGCAGAAGAAATCTTGTTGATGAAGTCGGAGTCGGAATTGATTATCTGAAAAGATACACTTCCGATAAAGATTTCGAGAAAAATAAATTTATGCCTGAGAAAAAAGCTGATTCTGGTAAAAAAATATTTATAGTAGGAGCAGGACCGGCAGGGCTCACATCAGCATATTATCTTGCTCTAGAAGGGCATCATGTAGACATTATTGAAGGTAATCCATACGCCGGAGGTATGCTAAGGTACGGAATTCCGGAATACAGACTGCCGAACGAAATTATTCAAAAAGAAGTGGATTCGATCACGGAATTGGGCGTTACCATTTCATGCAGCAAGAAATTCGGAAAAGACATTGATTATAAGTATGTTAAAAATAACTATGATGCAATGATAACTACTGTCGGGTGCCAGAAGGGCACCGATATGAGAGTTGAAGGAGAAGACGCAGAAGGTGTACTTTCAGGAATTGACTTCCTCAGAACAATGGAATTAACAGGCAAGAGATTCGATTTTAAAGATAAAATAGTAGCAACTATCGGCGGCGGAAATACGGCGATGGATTGCTGCAGAAGTGCTTTAAGATGCGGAGCCGAAAAGTCCTATATTATCTATAGAAGATCAGAAAAAGAAATGCCTGCAAACCCGATAGAAATCCATGAATCGAAATTTGAAGGCGTTGAATATTTATTTCTGACAGCACCGTTAAAAGTCAATAAGGACGAGAACGGAAGGCTGAAATCTTTAAAATGCGTCAAAATGGAATTGGGCGCGCCTGATGAGTCCGGCAGAAGAAGACCGATACCAGTTCAGGGTTCTGAACTTGACATTGAATTAGATTATATTTTAGCCGCCATCGGTCAGAAAACCGATGTGGATTTTGTTGAAAATATCAAACCGCATTCGGAAGGCGAGTTCAAATTGAATAAATGGGGAGATATTGACACAAATCCAAAAACATTGCAGACCGGAGCAAAAAACATTTTTGCTGCCGGCGATGCGGTTACAGGAGCCGCCACTTTAGTTGAGGCAATAGCTCAGGGAAGGTTAGCGGCAAGAAGCTGTCATCAATATCTAACAGGGCAGAAAATAGTAGGCGAAACAAGCGAATTCGTGAGTAAAAAAGATAATTTTGAAGATCAAAATTCTTCTGACTATAAGAATGAATTTTATCCTCAATTCAGGGAGGAAATGCCCGTTTTACCAGCTAATCTGAGAAAAAATTTCAACGAAGTCGAACTCGGTTACACATGTGAACAGGCAGAAAATGAAGTCAACAGATGTCTTGAATGCGGCTGTAACGGGTATTTCGTTTGCGACCTTAAAAAATATTCGATGGAGTATCAGATAGATCAAAAGAAATACGGCGGTTCATTTCAAAAATACAAAGTTGATTATTCCCATCCATACATTGAGATAGATAACAATAAATGTATTTTATGTTCAAGATGCGTCAGAGTCTGTAAAGAGATCGTAGGTGCGAACGCTCTGGGATTGGTAAACAGAGGTTTTGATACTTTCGTAGCTCCGGCAATGGGTGCGTCTCTAAAAGATACAACCTGCGAATCATGCGGTATGTGTATTGATACTTGTCCCACGGGGGCAATTTCTGAAAACAAACAATTCAAACCCGGTCCGTTCAAAACCGAAACTATTGAATCTGTATGCAATTACTGTTCAATAGGATGCGGAATAACCATTCATCATAAAGGCGGATATTTTATAAAAGCCGAAGGAAGAAAAACCGCAGCTAATCCTGACGGAAATATCTGTAAATACGCAAAATTCGGATATAAATATCTGAACGATAAGAGCAGAATTCTTAAACCGATGGTAAAAAAGAACGGAGAGTGGAATGAAGTGAGTTTTGCTGAAGCTTATAACACGATTATTGATAGAGTTAAAAATGTCAAGCCGGAAGAGAACTCATTTATGGCTGGCGGAAGACTTACTAATGAAGAACTGTTTCTGACTTCAAAACTTGCAAGACAAGGCGTGAAAACAAATAATTTGTCATCATTCCTGTATCACGGGAAAGAATGCGGGTTCAAGCATAATTGGTTTGCTAATGTTCCATTTGAAGACCTTGATAAAGCAGGAACGATCTATTTTATCGGTTCCGAAATAAACAAGGAAAATGCAGTTCTTGGATTTAGGATCAATTCTTTGAAGCAAGACAAGAATATTAAGCTCGTGAACATTCATGAAAAATGCTGTTCGACTATGTACCATAAATGTGATTGCAGTGTGAAGGTTG
>JAKLPX010000170.1 GCA_022013635.1 Candidatus Delongbacteria bacterium | reverse complement strand
TCATCAGCATTTTTGAATGCATTGAGAGTATCCTTAAATATCCCTTTTATTCTTTCTGAGTAAGACATAAGTTTCTTGTTCCATTCTTCATCTTTAAGCATCCTCTTGATTTCGGCGATCTCGGAAATATTCTTGCTGTAATCACCTATCCTTTCGAAATTATTAACGATAGTTGTAAGAATAAAAGCTGTCGAAAGCTGTTGCTCTTGTTTATCGTTGATGGCAATATGTTCAAATACTTTTTTTCTGATCGATCTTTCAAAATGATTTAGTAAAAAATCCTTTTTTCTAACACTTTCTATCTCTTCGGCAGTCACTTCCTGATTGATATTGCCGAAAGTCATTTTTACAACAAGATCATAAAGCCTCATTGAAATATCTGCCATTTCATGAGTGTCATTTAACGCCTGTGTTAAAAGGTCTTGATTAGATAGCATTTTAAAGAATTGTTTTAACATAATTGACTCCTGTTTTTTTCTTTTATATAAAGATGAAGATCAAAGGTATTACAAAGAACATTACTAACAGAAATACTACTGCCCAAAGTCTGTTATCCCTGACTTTATATGAAAACCATTTAGCAGTACTTATCGGTAATTTCTTAAAAGGAATGAATACCATAGCACCGAAGATATTGAAAAGTGTATGGGCAAGAGCAATACTTATTCCGCTCGGATTACCAGTTACCATGGCTGCAAGTATTCCTGTGATAGTTGTACCGATATTTGCGCCGACTGCATAAGGAAATATCTGTTCGAGAGACAGAATTCCTGCACCAACTAAAGGAACTATTAGTGAAATTGTAACCGAGGATGATTGAACCGAAACAGTGAATATGAGCCCGAATAAAAATGAAGTGATCATATTATTAAAGACAAATTTGTGTATAATTCTTTCAAATTTTCCGATAAGAATTTTCTTCATTATCGAAGACATGTAGTTCAACGACACAAACAGTAATGCGAGAGACAGTATTATCATTACCGTCAAAAGAAGTCCGTCATAAACAGGATAATTACTTGCTTTACCTGCAATAACATGCTCTGCGATCGGATTACCGAAGAGACCAGCCATAAAATGTTCGATCATTTTTGAAATCGATTTGACAACTAAATCAAGAGGCGATTCGAACTTAACACCCGAACTTCCGACAAATAATTCTGTAAGATATTTCGCAGACTTTCCGATAAAACCTGTCGCAATTTCAAGAGGTAAAAATAATAAAACTGAAAACCAGTTAAAATTATCGTGAACAACAGCTGCCGCAAAAGACCTGTGGAACTCCAGCTTATTCTTTACCTGACCGAAGGATACAATTATACCTGTGACCGATGTTCCGATATTTGCACCCATGACCATAGGTATCGCATTTTCAAACGAAATCGTTCCGGCACCGACAAAAGCAACAAGAATTGAAGTAGTTGAACTTGATGACTGTATGATCGCGGTTGTTAATAGTCCTATGAAAAAAGCTACGAGAGGATTATCGGTGGCATTTCTGATCAGATCTGCTGTATTATCGGAGAAATAATGTTTGAAAACATCGCCTAATAACTTTATACTTAAAAGAAACAACCAAAGGAAAAACAGCATCAGTACCAGTTTTAACAACCATTCGTATTTATTTTTGTGAGATTCTTTCAATTTTCGCTCTTAAAATTAATTATTTTGTAAGGACCCGTAATTTAAACCTTGTTGCAAGTATATGCAATTGCAAAATTTACAATTAATCATAATAAAAATTTAATTGACTATATGTACTCATATCAGTTATATTAAGGTTCGCTTTTGAATGACCGAAAATGAACAAATCGAAAGCAAAGAAGTTTATTATTGTTTATGAAATTTGGTAAAAAAAATCGGAAAAACTGAAATGATCAAAATAAAAATCAAAATCTTCTCTTCTGCGATATTTCTATTAATTCTGTTCTCATGTT
Organism: Candidatus Delongbacteria bacterium; assembly: GCA_022013635.1. Classification (GTDB taxonomy): domain Bacteria; phylum UBA4055; class UBA4055; order UBA4055; family UBA4055; genus JAKLPX01. Next base: position 1,619 of record JAKLPX010000170.1, on the reverse strand, counting down.
CGCAAAAATACGACAGTTCGGGGATATTCAATCCGCAAGATCCGAATTTTTTTGCCGCTACTGTATCGGAAATTACTCAAAATGATACTATTGCAATCCCAATAAACTCTATCAATAACGGCTACATTTATATCGGTCGCGATATTGTATCTGCTCCGAACGATACGACTGCATGGGCAGAATCCGTTTTCAAAGTTGATCTTCCCGACACAACAAATCTCGATTCCGCTATTTATATCGTTTACAAAATAAATACTTCCGAAATAGCTGACATCGAAAATAAGAAAATCAAACTTTTTAAAACACCGACCGATTGGACCGGTTCGATTGTTGAAAGCACAAATTTTGAATTGCTTCCGTACAATATTATTGATATTACCGCTATTACCGCAGGCGATACAATTTCCTCTTATCAAATCAGAATCAATCTTGATTTGGAATCCATTGCACAGTGGGCTTCAAACGACTCTGTGGATACTCAGCCGGAAAGTTTTTACTTAAGAAGTCTGTCGGGAAACGAAGTTTCTCCTATATTAAAAATGTATTCATCTAAATGGGGATACGACTCCGGAAAGCCGAAGATTTATTTTTCACACACATATCTTGATACTCTGACTGCGGTAAACGGTTCTGATTCGATAACGAATGTTACAAAAGCAGACAGCACTTACATATCTGATGATTTTTCACTGGTAAGAAAAAAGAGCTCATGCCTGGACATTTTAGGCGATAAAATCAAACTCGGCGGAATATCGGGCGAAAGTTATTTGTGTAAAATTGATATCCCCGATTCAATTCCATCTAATGCCACTGTTCTGACGGGAAGGATAGATTTGACGGCGATAGAATCTGAAGTTGATCCGGTTTACGGAAACATATCCAACTCCGTTACGGCAAACAAAGAAATTTGCATTTACATAATGAGCGATTCTCTATGGTATTCACCAGAAAAAGTTCTGAACTATGACACATTAAATGTTTGGTCTTATAAAATCAACCTCGGTGATTCAACAAACTATTTTGTTATGGATACCGCCATACAAAAATGGATTAAAAATCCTGCTTCAAATTATGGATTTTTGATAACAGCTCAAAACTGGGGTTCTCCTTTCGGTTACAGCGTATTCCTAAAACCTAAAATCAATGTTTCATATATAACAATTGAGGAATAACTTAATAATTCAAATGGATTTCTATAAAATGATAAAAAAAATATTTCTTTGCACTCTTCTTTTTGCATCTTATGCTTTTTGTGACACTTCCGCATTTTCGGTTATTTCTTTGGGAGATATAGAGCCTTCTATGTATAACTCAACAGGTATAGCCTTCACCGACTCTTTAGTTCTGAAGAATCATAATTATGCAGGCTGGACATCTTTGTCCAATACATCTTTTTCAATATCTGCCTCATATTATGCCCATTATCTTAAAGACGAATTTAGTGATGGGTCAAATTATGACAGATTTACATTTGAAGATATTAGCTTTGCTTTACCTTTCGGCAACAGGCATATTTTCGGAGTTGCCTATTACCCTATTTCAATTGTTGATATTTCTAATGTGACTGAAAGTGAGGTCATGATCGAAGACAGCTTTGATAATACATATATCAAAACTTT
>JAKLPX010000014.1 GCA_022013635.1 Candidatus Delongbacteria bacterium | reverse complement strand
CCCAAACTATATCGCCGGTACCGTTAATCCTGTCAAGGCGCATCCTGATTGAGAGAACTACAAGAAACATGAGCAGTCCTTCAAAAATCAAGTCCTGATCTTTTGTTTGAACTTTTGTTTGAAAGAGAGAAGAGTATTGTCTTGCCGTTATAAGTTTTACATCCAGGGCATCATCTGTTTGTTTTACGACAAAATCGCCTGCGGCATGATGCCAGGGGAATATCTGCTCAAAGGTATGAACATTATAAAAGCAGGTCATGATCATTGATGCCTGTCTGTAAATTTCTATTGCAGTGTCCTCAGACACAAAAAAGCTGCCGTTTGAATTATCCCATATCAATATTTTTTCTTTTCCGTCGGAGGGATCCATTGAAACGTGAAATTCACTATATCCTTCAAACCACTCCCCGAGAAACATTCCGATTTTAAGGTTGTCTCTGCCATTAAAATCATCCTGGCCGTAGACGGCTGGAATAAAGGAATTTGAGAATTCTGAATTAAGCTTTTTTAATGTGAAAAATTCTTTATGGATACATTCTATACCGATTTTTGATACGGCGACATTTAAAACAAAAGGAATTACTGAATTTTCTGTAACAGCTTCAATTTTTGAAGGATGGTAAAATGGACCGTGTTTTTCCAGGGAAATTTTAATTTCATAAATCTGTTCAAGGCATATAAATTCATCTATATACGAGAGAGCATTTAATATAACTTCATAGTTGTTCTTTATTATAAAGGCGCCGCTTGCTTCGAAATAGTCTCCATAGGTTACAGACAGGGAAGGGTTTTGATCCGCTTTTATCCCTGTAGTTTCTCTTTTTACAGGGAGTGGCAGGTTCCATAGTTTGCTGTTTGGTTCGAGGGGTTGTGTTTGGCCTGAAAGGAAAAATTTGAGTTGTGGATTTGCGTGCATCGATAATAGATCATTATTTGTATTGTTCAAGTTCCTGCAAAATTTCCGGGGCAACGGTGTAGCCAAGTTCTATTGCCTTATCGCAATGTTCAACAGCCTTGTCGAATTGGCCGTTTTCCATGTAGGCAATCGCAAGGTTATTATAGGCAACTGCAAAATTTGGCTCGATTTCTATTGCCTTCAGATTTGCTTCGATGCTCTCAACAATCAGGCCTTTCATCAGGTATGCATTTGCAAGAGTGGTGTAAGCCTGTAAAAAGCTGGAATTATATGCAATCGCCTTTGTTAATGCGGCAATTGCTTCATCAAGGTTTCCTTTCTGAAGATGAATAAAACCTATGTTGCCGTAACCTTCGGAAAAACCGGCCCTTGAATGAATTGCCTGCGTGTTGTAGTATAAACAGCCATCAAGATCGCCGCGCTGAAGGCAAAGGCCTCCAAGCTGAACATAGGCTTCTGCGAGGCTGGGGCTGCAATTAATAGCGTCTTGCAGCTCTTTTTCGGCTTCATCGAATTTTTTTTTTCCGATCAGGGCTACAGCCAGATTGTAGTGGGATGTTCCGCAATCCGGATTTGATGCGATGCCCGCCCTTTGCTGAGCTATGTATTCTTCAACATTTTTTGCCTTTTCCATATTATATCCTTGTGATTTTTTTATTAGTGAGTTAGAAATTATTTCGTAAACTTACTTATCCCGTTTATCGGGGTTAGGGGTTATTATGCGAAATAAAAGTTGTCAAGTAAAAATACAAAGAGAATGTAATCAAAAAATTCTTATAAACGTTTTTTTCCTTCTTTCCAATTAAAATAAAAAAATATCTTTTTTCTTGACATATCAACCTCTGTTTTCTACCGTTTTTACTCGGTTTTATAGTTCGGATTATTGGCATGGCAATTAACAAATAATAAAAGGGGGTTTTATGATTACCGGAAGCTTTACCGCCCTTGTTACACCGTTTAAGGATGATTCTGTGGATTATAGCGGGCTTTCATCTCTGGTTGATTTCCAGATTACCAACGGAATAACCGGAATACTGGCTGTAGGTACTACTGGCGAGAGCCCAACCCTTACATGGGATGAACACAACAAGGTCATAGAAAGTGTATCAAGAATGTCCAGAGGCAAATGCTTATGTATCGCGGGGACGGGGAGCAATAATACAAAAGAAGCTCTTGCTGCAACAAATCATGCCGCAAATATTGGAGTTGATGCCGTCTTGCTTGTGGATCCGTATTACAACGGGCCAAGCTCCCTTGAGATACGAAAAGAGTATATAGGTCCTGTTGCTTCGGCTTTTCCTGATGTTCAGATTATACCGTATGTGATTCCGGGTAGAACCGGAACTCAATTGCTGCCGGAAGATCTGGCTCTTCTGTACAAGGAGTTCGGAAATGTAGACACTGTGAAAGAGGCGACCGGCAACATAGACAACATGAAGCGTACAAGAAAGTGTTGCGGGCCCGGCTATACCATCCTTTCGGGTGATGACGGTTTAACATATGAAATGATGTCAGATCCGGAGATAAAAGCCGGAGGCGTTATATCGGTTATATCAAACATTGCTCCTAAAGCTGTAACTGAAATGGTAAAAGCTCTTGAGCAGGGCAACAACTCTGAGGCAAAAAAATATAAAAACGCACTTGAACCTCTATTTGAGCTTGTTACCGTTAAGACCAAGGAAAAGACTCCTTATGGCGATGTTGTTTTTCGGGCAAGAAACCCTCTTGCCGTAAAAGCGATCATGTCGATTCTTGGAATGCCTTCAGGGGGATGCAGGAAGCCTCTTGGAAAATTGACGAGAACCGGGCTTGAAAAAATTCTTGAATCATTACGGAATGTGCAAAGCAAAAATCCTGAGATATTCAAGCCGGTTGAAGACTTTTTTAGTGTAACTATAAATAACCGGCTGAAAAGTTCTTCGATCATGGAAGAGCTTTGTTACCAAAGCTATTAGTCATTTTGGCGGCCGTCTTTTATGGGCGGCCGCCATCATTTTATTCCTTTTTTATTCGTTGCGCAGCCGCTTCTTCATTTACCTTAAAAATTCCGTCTTTAAACAATATCGAATTAAGCCATCTGAAACCGAATTCAATCAGCGCAACATCATCGCTTCTTATTTTTTCGAGAGTTTTATCATCGATATTGTAAAGGGTCAGAAACGAGCTTTCAAGAATAAACTGTCTGAATTTGTCAGCATCATAACTTGCCGT
>JAKLPX010000013.1 GCA_022013635.1 Candidatus Delongbacteria bacterium | reverse complement strand
TTACCGAAAAGAAAATTTATTTTAAATTCATAACGACAAGAACGCCGTTCCATATTCCTTTGAGAGAAATAGTTCTTGTGAGAGGGAAAAATTATTAAACGGAGATAAAATGAAGAAGTACATTGATGAAAAACTGCCATATAAAGTTAAAGATATCAGCCTTGCTGAATTCGGAAGGAAAGAAATTGATATTGCCGAAAAAGAAATGCCCGGTCTTATGTCTATAAGAAAGCAGTACGCACCTAAAAAACCTTTAAAAGGCGTAAGAATTACAGGTTCTTTGCACATGACTATACAGACTGCCGTTTTAATAGAAACTTTGGCTGATCTTGGTGCTGTCGTAAGATGGTCAAGCTGTAATATATTTTCAACTCAGGATCATGCGGCCGCAGCTGTCGCTGAAGCAGGTGTTCCGGTATTTGCATGGAAAGGTGAAACTCTCGATGAATTCTGGTGGTGTACCGCTCAATCTTTATCATTTCCCGGCGGAAAAGGCCCACAGCTTATAGTTGATGACGGCGGAGACGCAACATTAATGATCCATAAGGGATATTTCGCTGAAAAAGATCCCAGTATCCTGGATGTAAAAGACAACAGTTCTGACGGAAAAGCATTACTAAAATCGCTTAAATTAATCTTATCGGAAAATAGGAATAAATGGCACAGATGTTCTAAAGATTTAAGAGGTGTTTCCGAAGAAACAACTACGGGCGTTCACAGGCTGTATAAAATGCATGAGAACAAAGAACTGCTCATTCCTGCTATAAATGTTAATGATTCTGTTACCAAATCAAAATTCGACAATCTCTACGGTTGCAGGGAATCATTGCCTGATGGTATTAAAAGAGCTACTGATGTAATGCTTGCAGGAAAAGTAGCCGTGGTTTGCGGGTACGGTGATGTAGGTAAAGGTTCGGCAAGATCATTAAAAAATTACGGTTCAAGAGTAATCGTAACAGAAATAGACCCGATCTGCGCGCTTCAGGCTGCAATGGAAGGATATGAAGTAACTACAGTAGAAGATACGCTTGGTGAAGGCGATATTTATGTGACTACTACAGGAAATAAAGATGTGATCACGATTGATCACATGCTTAAGATGAAAGATCAGGCAATCGTCTGCAATATCGGGCATTTTGATAATGAGATACAGGTATGTCAGCTTGATAACTGCAAGAAATTAGCTAAGAAAACTAATATAAAACCTCAGGTTGACAAATACACATTTAAAGACGGACATGAGATATTTTTACTTGCTGAAGGAAGACTTGTAAATCTTGGTTGCGCGACCGGACATCCTTCATTTGTGATGAGTAACTCATTCTCAAATCAGGTTCTCGCACAATTAGACCTTTGGGAAAATAAATATAAAGTCGGCGTTTACAGGCTTTCAAAGAAAGCTGATGAGGAAGTTGCAAGACTTCATCTTGAAAAAATCGGTGTAAAATTAACGAAATTATCAAAAGATCAGGCAGATTATATCGGTGTTCCTGCAGAAGGGCCATATAAGGCGGATCATTACGTATACTAAATAATTTCTAACATATTTTTTTATTGGGGGTTTTTCAAAATACTTAAAGCCACCGATTCCGCGATCTTTATTCCGTCAATTGCCGCAGAAATGATACCTCCGGCGTAACCTGCCCCTTCCCCACCAGGATATAATCCTTCTATGTTTACGCTTTGATAATCATCGTTCCTTACTATCCTTACAGGTGATGAAGTTCTGGTTTCGACACCCGTCAAAACAGCATCATTCATTGCAAATCCTTTGATCTGCTTATCGAATTGAGGTAAAGCTTCTCTGATTGCGGTTATGATATATTCAGGCATGGCTCCGCTGAGATCTGTAAATTTTACGCCCGGTTGATAAGACGGCCTTACTGATCCCTGTCCGCCCGAAGTCTTCCCTGTCAGGAAATCTCCTACAAGCTGGGCCGGTGCGGAATAATCGCTTCCTCCTAAGACATACGCATTTTTTTCAAGTTCTTCCTGAAATTCCATTCCTCCCAATACTCCGTCAGAATAATCTTTCGGTTCAACACCGACAACTATGGCGCTGTTCGCATTCTGTTCGTCTCTGGTGTATTGGCTCATTCCGTTGGTTACCACGCAACCGTTCTCTGATGTGGCAGCTACAACTCTTCCGCCGGGACACATGCAAAAGCTGTAAACGCTTCTGCCGTTTGAACAATGATGCACAAGTTTATAATCCGCCGCACCGAGTCTTTCATCTTTTGCAAATTTTCCCAATCTGCCTTTGTCAATAAGTTCCTGCGAATGCTCGATCCTGAATCCGACCGAAAACGGTTTTGCTTCCATACACACTCCACGGTCAAAAAGCATTCTGAAAGTATCTCTCGCACTGTGACCGATCGCAAAGATCACATGACAGCTTTTTATAATTTCACCGTTTTCTAAAATCACGCTGTCAATTTTATTTTCATTGATTAAAATATCTATTACTTTCGATTCAAAACGGATCTCTCCGCCTAATGAAATAATTTGATTTCTGATATTTTCAACAACTTTTACAAGCCTGAATGTTCCTACATGCGGTTTGCAGATATATAGTATTTCATCCGGTGCTCCCGATTTCACAAGTTCCTGCAAAACCTTTCTGCCGTAATGATTCGGGTCTTTTATCTGAGTGTTGAGCTTACCGTCCGAGAAAGTTCCCGCTCCTCCTTCACCGAACTGAACATTGGAATTCGGGTTGAATTCGCCTTTTTTCCAGAAATTAAATGTGTCGAGACTTCTGTCTTTTACATTTTTCCCTCTTTCTATAATTATGGGTTTGAATCCCATCTGAGCAAGAATAAGCCCTGCGAAAAGTCCGCACGGGCCGGTGCCGACAACAATCGGTCTTTCAGTCAAACTTTTTGGCGCCTGTGCTATGAATTTATACTCCATATCGGGAGTGATCTTAACATTTTTGTATTTATACAGATTTGCGATTATCTGCTTTTCTTTGGTTGTTTCAACATCCACTGTATATACAAAAAGAATATTATCCTTTTTCTTGCATCATAGCCGGCTTTAAATATCTGAAAGGCAATCAGTTCTTTTTCAGAAATTTTCAGTCTCTTTATAACAGCATTTACAAAATCCGGTTCTGTATGATTTACTGGTAATTTTATTTCGTTTAATCTGAGCATATTCGCATTATCCTTTTTCATTAAAAACAAATTAGGCGCAAAATGCGCCTAATTAAGATTGGAAATATTATAATAGAAACGATACTACCTGTCTCCGCCTCTTCCGCTGCGGCTGTTACCGCCGAAACCGCCTCTATTTCCTGATTGTCCGCCCCTGTTTCCGCCGAAACCGCCCTTGTTTCCGCTGCGAAAACCGCCTCTGTTACCTTCGCCTTCCGGTCTTGGCTTAGATTCGTTTACTTTCAGGTCTCTTCCGTTCAATTCCTGTCCGTTCATTTCTTTTATTGCCGTTATCGCTTCTTCATTAGAAGGCATTTCAACAAAACCGAATCCCTTTGAACGACCGTCAATTTTGTCTGTCACTACTACTGCCGAATCAACTTTTCCAAATTGTTCGAACGCTTTCTTCAGATCTTCGTCCGTTGTGTTGTAAGACAGGTTTCCCGCGTAGATTTTCATTCGTATCTCCTAGTTTGCGTTTCTTTTAAATTCCAGTTATTAAAAAGTTCTTTGTGTTTCAAATCCCTTTTTACCCTTGTAGTTTCTGTAACCTGATAATTTTAAAACATATTTTTGATAAAATCAATAACTAAATGTAAAATTTTTTAGTTAAATATTGAAATTGATTGTTATGTTTTTATTTTATAAATTTGTGTATCAGACGGAGGAATTATGCTAAGGTACTTTAAAGATTCGCTGAGTTTCATATATTTTATAAAAGCAGTATCGTTTCTTTTAAAAAATAAAAAATTATTGAAATATTCCCTTTTTCAAATTGCTGTCGGAACAATAATGTTCATAATTGCTTTCTCAATAATATTTGCAGACGGAATGAATTGGTATGACGGTTTCGCATCGGAATGGATACTGCCTGAGGCAGAATGGTATATGACAGCCATATACTACTCGTTGCTGATACCTTTTTTTTTATTCTTGGTCATCCTGTCGTTTTTTTTAATAATGATCTTATCGCAAATCTTCAACGCTCCGTTAAATACAATACTGTCAGAGAAAGTTGAAGAGATTTATACAGGTAAAAAATTCGAAAGTGGATTGTCATTTTTCGCACAAATCAGAAAAGATATTTTTTATGAAGTAAAAAAAGCTCTGTTTTTTGTAATTCTTCTTATAATACCTTTGCCTTTATTATTCATACCTATGGCCGGAGGATTCGTTTACGCCTTTATTTCCGCTATTATACTTATGTTTACTCTGACTTATGATTTTTTGGATTATCCGATGGAACGAGACATTCCGGATCTCAAATCCAGAAGTAAATTTCTTTTAAAAAGACCGGGAATATGGCTGGGATACGGAGGACTGATGTTTATTATTTTTTTAATTCCTTTATT
>JAKLPX010000169.1 GCA_022013635.1 Candidatus Delongbacteria bacterium | reverse complement strand
TGTCACCTAAAAGGCTCGAGACTTCTTTCGTACCATCTTGATTAAAAGGTCCGTTTAGAAGCGATAATGGTTTACCTTTCCTGATGTTGCCATTTGTATCCCTTAAATATACTTTAGCTCTCACACTATAAGTATTATCACTCATTTTGTTAAATACTACTTCCTTATTTTTGATTGCTTCTTCAATTCTTTCCTTTTCCCATACCCATTGTTTACGTGGTTTAATTTTCTCCCCTTGGTAAACTATTTCATACTGAAGATTTTTTCTTTCGTTTAAACTATTGGTCATCAATGGCTGAGTAACAAAACCCCCTCTTATTGAAAATTTTTCATCTTTTTGATTATAACTTTGTATCTGTTCATCAGAAAGTTTAGATTCAATATCGGATATTTCATTTTTTGAATAGCATAAGATATACTCATGTACTTCAATAAAACCTTTTGTTTTAGCACCTGCGCCATATTTATTTTTCCATACTATCTGACCTAAAAAATTCTCTTCTCCGAATATTTCGTTCATCAACAGGCGTAAATTATGAACTTCGTTATCATCAATAGATATAAAAATGACACCGTCATCCCGTAAAAGATTTCGTGCGAGAAATATGCGCGGATACATCATGTTCAACCAATTTGAATGATATTGCCCGTTTTCCTTTGAATTCTTTCTGAACATTCCTTCGCGGGTAAGGTAGCCTTCTTCATCTTTGTCGCCTACGCGTTTCTGATAATCAGCTTTGGATTCGGAAAATTTATCGGGATATATGAAAGAGTCGTTGCCGGTGTTGTAAGGCGGATCAATGTAGATCATCTTGATCTTACCGAAGTAACTTTTTTGAAGAATTTTGAGAACTTCAAGATTTTCGCCTTCGATAAACACATTTTCGGTATGTTCGAAATTGACTGATTCTTCTTTTGCAGGGATCAGTGTTCTTGTCGAAGGAGTCTGTAATACTTTAAAAGCATCTGACTTACCCGCCCAATTAAGCACATATCTTTCGTTATTAAAAGTTATATCCTCGCCCAGAGTTGCTTTGAGTTTTTCCCAATCTATTTTACCTTCTGAGATTGTTTCAGGCATAAGTTCTTTGAGCCTGTTAAAGAGTTCTTCTTTCGGTATTTGTGATTTTCCGTCCATAATGTTCCAAATTATATATGTTTAAATATAAGCTCCCATCTGATTTATTTCAAGAGCTGTTATAATTTTAATTATTTGATTACATAAACAGTGTCAAGTGTGACATCCTTTAGTGATCAGAAATTTTTTATTCTTAAACCTTCAATTCTAGCCATTATTTGTTCCTAAGAAACAATCTTTGATGTAAACGCCTGCCAATCCACTCATTAAATAGCAGCGATCCGAAACAAGCCGGATAACTCTGTGAGCTTGAATTGCTTATTTTATTTATTTTACTTTGGTTTAATGAATAAATGCCTATTCCGGCATCTTTTGACAGTAATTTAGACTGATTAGATATTTTTTTTGCATCGGTAAGCACATAAGATTCAGAAGCAAACCATTTATTTATTTGAGCTTGAGATAAAGCTTTAGAGAAATTTCCGATTTTTGCTTCAACCGAAATAAGCTTTTTTACACCTATTGATTTCTGCGGGTCAGCAGACTTCCATTTATTAGCTTTTTTAGTAATAAGTTCGCTGGCAAGAAGCCTCTCCAATGTTATCGTTAGTTTTTTATCACTGACACCGAGTTTTTTTATTATTTCGATCGAAGTAACATTTTCGGACTTTAAAATATGATGATAAATTTTTAGGTCAGAATGATTTAATGAATTTCTCGTATTATTCCAATTCTCGAATTTAGTTTTATCATACTCGGCTATTACAATGTCAGGGAAACTGGCATCTATCTGAGGTTCAATAAATATTGCATAGCTGTATTTGTTTTTCTTTAACTGACTGATTCTTTTATTAAGAAAATTTTTTACAAGCTCAATTTCAGGTCCCTGCGTGGTCTTTCTTGCGTTAAAGCTAATTGCAGGCATATTTTCGTGAAATAGAATAATATTTTTCATATTCGAAGTATTCAGTATTTGTTTGTTTTCACTCATTACACAACCGCCATTGCACTATAAATGAAATTTAACTTTATTTATGCGAAAGTCAAAGAAAAAAGGTCTATATTTTAATCATCTTCAAGTAGCACTTTCGATCTTAGAGTGTCCCAGCACATTTCAATTGATTCATATTCGAACCAATCCTTAAACATTTTAAATGAGATATTTTCAGGGAAGTAATCTTCATCGGTGTACCAACCCCAAAGTTCATTAATGAAAATCCCTTCATAGTGTTTCTTTAAAAATTTATCTACTTCCTCAGGTGTACCTTCTTCGAGCTCTTCAATCATATAAAGATTTCGTTCTGTGCAAATGTCTTCTTCAGTAATTTTGCTTTCGCTGTGTTCATTTACCCATTTAGCGAAGGGTGCTTTTGGCTTTACGGCTATAAAACTTCTGTTGGCTACTAATTTCATGTTACCCTCCCTTTTTCTTAAAACAACTTCAAATATTCATCAAAGACATAAATCTTTTTTCTTTTACCACCGGTTATTTCTTTCAAAATTCCGAGATTTTCAAGGTCATTAATAAGCTTGTATGCGCTCGGTGACGATAATCCTGTAAGCTCAGCTACTTTTCTGGCTACAATTAATGGTTTGCTATACAAGTACTCAATCACTTTCAATGAAGGTGCTGTTCTTGATCCGAGGCTTTGAACCTTTGCTTCAACATTGTTTTTCAATTTTAATATATTATCGAAAGTTTCGATCCCGTTCTTTGAAGTTTCTATTATTCCGACAAGGAAAAACTTAAACCATTGAGTAATATTGCTCTTTTCTCTGACAATTGAGAGATTATCGTAATATAACATTCTGTTCCTTTCAAAATAGTCTGATAAATATAGGACAGGTTTCTTTAAAATTCCTTTTTCGACAAGATATAGCGGAATCAATAATCTACCGACTCTGCCGTTACCGTCAAGGAAAGGATGTATAGTCTCAAACTGATAATGAATTAAAGCAATTTTTAACATATCCGGTAAAAAGATCTCATCGTTATGAACAAATTTTTCAAGATCGTTCATCAGATCGTTTATTGATGTATGTACGGGAGGTATAAACACAGCATCGCTTAATGATGCACCTCCGATCCAATTCTGGCTTTTTCTAAATTCTCCCGGTTGTTTATGCTTACCTCTAACTCCGTCAAGTAAAGTCTTATGAGCCTGTTTTATAAGCCTGGTAGAAAACGGCAGATCTTTCAGCGAAATAATGGCGTTATTTAATGCATTAATATAATTTTGTACTTCTTCCCAATCGTCCCTTTTCCCCAGTGAGACATCTTCTTTATCCAATAATACATCTTCAATATTAGTTTGAGTTCCCTCGATCTTACTGGATTTCGTGGCTTCCTTGGTTACATGCATGCTGATGAACAGGTCAATATTCGGGATATATTCTGAATACATATCAAGTCTTCCGAGCTGCCTATCCGCTTTGCTGAGTAAACTTTGAAGTTCCATGTTATCAATCAACCATTGTTTGTTTATCGG
>JAKLPX010000168.1 GCA_022013635.1 Candidatus Delongbacteria bacterium | reverse complement strand
TAACAGCTTTATAAAAAATATAAATCATAGTGAAATATTACCTTTAAAGAATTTTCTCAGAATATTACTTGAAGATATAAACGATTACGGAACTCTTTCAGATTTTACATTGCGGAGAATCTCGAATTTAAGCATAACTGAAAGCAAAATGAAAGAATCTGCATCGGAAATTAATAAACTCCGAGATGAACTTGGCGATGATTACCTTAAAAAAGAAAAATCAAACCGTAAGAAACTTAAAAGAGAAATTATAATATCAATAGAGAACAGGTCAATATGAGCAGAGAATTGTTAAAAAATATTACCGAAAATTTCAGCATTTCAGCTTTAAAATCATTTTTCAGAGATAAAATGCGGGATTTCAAACCTGTAACTGAAGATCTATACTGCGAAAAAGAGAATTTTACGGACGGAATAAAACTAGGTGAAACGAATTTCGGTGATGATAACCTTGTTGTATGTGCTTTTAAATCTGTAAAAGAACTAACCGATAGAAGCAGTAAAAAATCTCAATACGAAGTCGCCAAAAAGATATTAAAAAACACTAATACCGATGCCGGTATTTTTATTTTTTACGATACAAACGGGAATTTCAGATTTTCTCTGATTTATACAAATTATCTGGGTACTAAACGGGATTGGAGTTTATATAAAAGATTCACTTACTATGTAAACAAGAGTAAAAGCAACAAAACTTTCTTACAGCAAATAGGCTCAAAAGACTTTTCAAGTCTCGATAAAGTTAAATCAGCTTTCTCTTTGGCTCAGGTTACAAAAGATTTCTACGATGAATTCTTCCCTATCTTCCAAGAAATCAGCAGTGCTGTCACAAGCGAGCCTGCTGACGGAATATCTCAAAAGGAAAAGGAAGATTTTGCACTTCTATTTGTGATCAGAACAATATTCATCGGCTTTATACAGAAAAGAAAATGGATAGGCGACGATGAAAACTTCCTTGAATATTTCCTAAACGAATACAATTCAGCCAAATGCAAAAATGAGCTTTATAAAAAATGGATAAAACCTTTATTTTTTGAATCTTTAAATTCACCGCCGGGCAGAAAAACAGCTTATGGCAACAATGATTTTTCGCCTGAACTTGAATTCAAACTACAAATGGCTCCTTACCTTAACGGCGGACTTTTCTCCGAAGATAAAGAAATAGACCGCAAAGGCTATTTTATACCTGACGCACAGATAAAAAAATTCTTTGACTTTCTTTTCTCATATAATTTTACGATAGAAGAAAATACACTTTACGATGAGGAACTTGAGCTTAACCCTGAATTTTTGGGAATTATATTTGAAAAGCTCGTAAACAAAGCCGACGGCGCGATTTATACACCGAGAACCGAAGTTGATATGATGTGCAGGTTAAGCTTAGTCAAATGGATACTAAAAAACAACACAACCAAGATTGATAAAAGAGACCTTTACGAAATGTTTTTTCAGGAAGCTGAAAAAGGTGAAGAATTCCAAAGACACGGCAGTTTTTCCACAGTGCAATACAAAGAAATAATATCGCTTCTGGAAAGGGTAACTGTATGCGATCCCGCTGTAGGATCAGGAGCGTTTCTCGTAGGAATGATGCAGGTAATAGATGAAATAGAAAGTCACATTTACGATAGATTGAAACAAGAAATCCCGTGTACATTTGATAGAAAGAAAAGAATTATAAGCCAGTCACTCTACGGTGTAGAAGTAAAAGAATGGGCTGTTTGGATAGCTCAGTTAAGGCTGTGGATATCGCTTTTTATAGATGCACCCGATAGTATGCGTGATTCGCTAGAGCCAATTTTACCAAGCCTTGATTTTAAAACAAGACAAGGCGATTCTCTCGTACAAATGATTGGATCGAAACTATTTCCGGTATCAGGACACGCAGAAATATCTTCCGCGATAAAAAGGAAAGTTACATTACTAAAAAATATTAAAGCAGATTTCTTTTTCAACAAAAAAGGCTGCCTGAACAAAGAACAGATCAAGCAACAGGAACTTAAAATCTTCAAAGATATTCTTGAAGACGAAATTGATACACACAGAAATGAAATAAGAAAACTGCAAGATTCAAAAGTGAATCAGGACAGCCTGTTTCTTGATGTTGAAATTAATGACGAAAAAAAGAAAGATAATTTGTTCCGAAAACAAATAGATGAACACAAGGCAGAGATTGAAGAATTACAGGCTCAAAAAATATCCTTAAGCGAAAACAAACCGCTGATATGGAGTATAGAATTCTCAGAAATATTCGTTGAGAACGGAGGCTTTGACATAATCATCGGAAATCCACCTTATGTCAGGCAGGAATCAATAGCCGATCCGATGAATAAAATTGAAGACAAGAAAAAATACAAAGACCTTTTAGCCGAAATGGTAAGAATGGATTTCCCAGATCACTTCATTAAGCAAAGAAAAATAAACGCTCAGTCTGATTTATACACATATTTTTATATCCGTTCTCTAAAGCTGTTAAACCCGAATGGGATTCATACCTTTATCTGTTCCAATTCTTGGCTTGATGTCGGCTATGGTTCATGGCTGCAAGAGTTTTTGCTTGAAAGCGCACCTGTTGATTTTATAATTGACAACCACGCAAAAAGAAGCTTTGATGCCGCAGATGTAAATACGATTATATCGGTAATAAATGCACCTGTAAAACACCAAAAAATAAATCATGAGCACCAAATAAAATTCATAGCCTTCAAAAAACCATTTGAACAATCAATCTTTACAGAATACCTGCTCGAAATAGAAAATGCCAAACAAGTAAAAAGCACTGATACTTTCCGGGTATATCCCATAACAATAAAAGATTTAAAACTTTCCGGCACTGAATATGATACTGAAGAAGACGAAAAAATGGGAACTGGAAAATATACCGGAGAAAAATGGGGCGGAAAGTTTCTAAGGGCACCGGATATCTTTTTTACTATACTTGAGAAAGGAAAAGGTAAGCTGGTAAAGCTTAGAGATATAGCTGATGTTAGATTTGGAATAAAAACAGGTGCTAACGAATTTTTTTACATTACAGAAGATGTTGCTAAAAATTTAAAAATTGAAAAAGAATTTCTAAAACCTATAAATAACTGAAAAAAGAGTCAATTCTTTTTAGTGTGCTGTCACAATCAATGACTCGAGATTGGTTCTGAATTAAACAGATTGTTTAGGATATGATATTG
>JAKLPX010000167.1 GCA_022013635.1 Candidatus Delongbacteria bacterium | reverse complement strand
GTTTCCGGCAGTTTTTGGTCTCTACGGATGTCCGACTATAGTAAACAATGTCGAAACTCTTGCAAGCGTTCCTTATATTATTGAGAAAGGCGCAGTTGAGTTTAAAAAATTCGGTTATGAAAACAATACAGGATTTAAACTTTTCGGCGTGAGCGGAAATGTCAATAAGCCGGGTGTTTATGAATATCCTATGGGTGTTCCGTTTAAGAAATTACTTGAAGCTGCAGGGGGCGTAAAAGGTAAATTGAAAGCCGTTATTGTCGGCGGATTATCAGTTCCGATCCTTAAAGCGGATGAACTTGAAGGCTTGAATATGGATTATGATTCCTGTATAAAGAAAGGAACCATGCTCGGATCGGGCGGAGTAATGGTAATAAACGATGAGTTTTCAAT
Source organism: Candidatus Delongbacteria bacterium (assembly GCA_022013635.1). Lineage (GTDB taxonomy): Bacteria > UBA4055 > UBA4055 > UBA4055 > UBA4055 > JAKLPX01. The sequence goes on along the minus strand of JAKLPX010000167.1, from coordinate 5,320 downwards.
ACCCGAGCTTGCTTACAGAACTATAAAATTCTACGCTCACGAAAGCTGCGGAAAATGCACGCCATGTAAAGAAGGTTCTCAGACGATTGTGAAAATACTTAAGAAATTATTAAAAGGGCATGGAACTCAGAAAGACATGGAGAATATGCTGGAAATTATCAATACGGTTTACGAAGCCGGATCTACTCTTTGTCCTACTGGTCAGGCTTTAGCTATGCCTATAAAAGCAATGTACGAAAAATTCAAAGACGAATTCGATAAATTAGTTAAATAAAACGGAGCAAGTAATGAAAATTACCATTAACGGCAAAACTGTAGAAGCCCAGAAAGGGCAAAATGTTCTTCAGGCTGCAGTTGCCAATGGGATTTACATCCCGCATCTCTGTTATCATGAGAAAGTAGGCGCAGCAGGAAAGTGCAGGGCTTGTGTAGTAGAGATCGAAGGGATGAGAGGCCTGCAAACATCATGCTCGGTTCCGGTAAGGGACGGAATGGTCATAAATTCCACTTCTGATGATGCTTTACACGCTCAGAAGCTCGTTATTGACCTCATGCTGTCATCAGGCACACACGACTGCCTCGTATGCGAGCAGAACGGCAACTGTGAACTTCAGGATGCTGCATATTTTCTCGGAATTGAGAGAGCATCTCTTCAGTACGGAGATATATGCAGAGAATTCGACACATCGTCCGAGTTCGTGTATGTTGAAAGGAATAAGTGTATTTCCTGCGGAAGATGCGTTGCCGCATGTAACAATACTGTTGTAAATCAGGTTCTTGATTTCGGTTACAGAGGGCATTCGACAGAAATCGTATTCGATACGGACAAGCCTATGGCAGATTCGAATTGTGTACAATGCGGAGAATGTTCACAAATGTGTCCGGTCGGCGCAATAGTTGATAAAAACTCAAGAGGCAAAGGCAGAACTTGGGAGCTTGACAAGGTTGAGACCGTATGTCCTTACTGCGGCGTCGGATGTAAACTGGAGCTTCACATTGACAGAAAATTAAACAAGATCGTTAAAATCAAAGGTGTCGAAGACGCACCGACAAATAAAGGAATGCTTTGTGTTAAAGGAAGGTACGGATTTGATTTTGTGTCTCATCCGGAAAGGCTTACAACTCCGCTTATTAAAGAGAACGGACAATTCAGAGAAGCAAGTTGGGAAGAAGCGATAGAACTTGTAGCGACAAAATTATCAGGAATAAGAGATAAGTACGGAGCCGACACAATAATGGGTCTTGCTTCCGCAAAAGTAACAAACGAAGAAAACTACACATTCCAGAAATTAATGAGGACAGCGATCGGAACCAATAATGTCGATCACTGCGCCCGGCTTTGACATAGCTCCACAGTGGCCGGTCTGGCCGCATCATTCGGTTCGGGAGCTATGACAAACGATATTTCAGGTATGAAAGATTCGGATGTAGCACTTATTATAGGGTCGGATACTTCGGAAGCTCATCCCGTAATATCCGCAAGAATAAAACAAGCCGTAATAGAAGGAAAAACTAAACTGATCGTTATTGATCCAAAAGAAATCAAAATGGCAGATTTTGCGACAATATACGCATGTCAGAGACCGGGAACCGATGTTGCAGTATTTAATGGCATGATGCATGTCATTCTGAAAAACGGATGGGAAGATAAAGAATTTATAAAAAACAGAGTCGAACCGGAAAGCTTTAATGCTTTAAAAACTGAAGTCGAAAAATTCACTCCCGAATATGTGGAAAAAATATCCGGAATCCCTGCCAAAACTCTTGAAAATATCGCAGAGTTATTCGGAAAAGCGAAAGTTGCCGCACTTTATTATGCTATGGGTATTACCCAACATACTACAGGCGTTGACAATGTTAAATCAACAGCAAATCTTCAGATGCTTTGCGGAAATATGGGAGTTCCGGGCGGCGGAGTGAATCCGTTAAGGGGACAATCCAATGTTCAGGGTGCATGCGACCTTGGCGGACTTCCGGTCGTATATACCGGTTATCAGCAGGTTGTGAATCCGGATGTTCACGCAAAGATGGAGAAATTCTGGGAAGTTAAGCTCAATATAAAGGCAGGAATGCCTATGACAGTCGCTTTTGACAAAGCTTATGATGGAGAAATGAAGGCTTTTTATATAATGGGTGAAAATCCAATGATCTCAGATCCTGATCTCCATCACGCTGAAGCTGCATTGAAAAATCTTGAATTTTTAGTAGTTGAAGACATATTCATGACTGAAACTGCCAGATTAGCTGATGTCGTTCTGCCTGCAACTACTTTTGCTGAAAAAGACGGAACTTTCACAAATACAGAAAGAAGAGTTCAGATACTGAATAAAGCTGTCTGCGCACCCGGTCAGGCTAAGCACGACTGGGAGATCCATCAATTATTGGCTAATAAGATGGGATTGAGCTGGAATTACAATAATGCGGAAGAAATTTTTTGCGAAATAACCGCAGTTACCCCTTCGTATGCAGGAATGAGTTATAAAAGACTCGGCAGAATGGGGCTTCACTGGCCTTGCCCGACTGCGGATCATCCGGGAACACCTGTTCTTCATGTCGGCAAGTTTTCCAAAGGTTTGGGAACTATGTTCGCTATACCTTTCAGAGCTCCAGCCGAAATTCCGGATGCGGATTATCCTACCTATTTAACTACAGGAAGGATTTTACAGCAATTCCATACAGGTACGATGTCAAGAAAAACCGAAGGCCTTAACAATCTCGCCGGACCGCATGCAATGATTTCGGTTGAGGATGCTGAAAGGATCGGCGTTCAAAACTCCGGTGATGTTAAAGTTACTACCAGAAGAGGAAGCATCGTAACGAAAGCGTTCATAACTAAAAGAATACCGAAAGGAACAGCTTTTGTTCCGTTCCATTTCTGGGAAGCTCCCGCAAATAAATTAACTAACAATGCTCTTGATCCGGTTGCAAAGATACCGGAATACAAGGTATGCGCCTGTAAATTAGAAAAAGCTTAAATATAAAAAACAACAACAAGAAAAAGAAAAAGGAGTAAACATGTCAAATTTTCTAACACCTGCCGAACTCGCAAAGACATTTGTCGGGATTAGCAAAGCAAAGGCAACCAACACGATCTCTAAGCTTTTCGTTCTCGGGATCTTAGCCGGTGTATTCATCGGATTTGCGGCTCACCTTGCAACTACAGTTGCAACAGGATGGACGATCGGCGGAGAAGCCGTATTGTTCGGTCTTCAGAAATTCTTCGTTGGTGCCGTGTTCAGCGTAGGACTAATGCTGGTAGTTATTCCGGGATCTGAACTGTTCACTGGTAATAACCTCATGACTATCGGCGCAATGAACGGAGATATCACTTGGGCTCAACTGTTAAGGAACTGGATTATCGTTTGGATCGGAAACCTTGTAGGATCAATATTTTTGGCATGGATGATCGCTGCAATGTCGGGTTTAACAGACGGTAATGTAGGCGCTTGCGCGATAAATATTGCTTACGGTAAAGTTACTGCAGGCGGAGACAGTCATACAATGATGTTCTTCTTCAGAGCTATCGGTTGTAACTGGCTTGTATGTCTTGCCGTTATGATGGCCGTTGCCTCAAAAGATATCGGCGGTAAAGTATTGGCGATATTCTTCCCTATCATGGCGTTCGTAACTTCAGGTTTTGAGCACAGTGTAGCCAACATGTATTTCATTCCTGCAGGTATTTTTTCAAAAGCATATGCAAACGCAGTTACTGCTTCAGGCAAAACCCTTGAAGCTCTTGACGCATTGAACTGGGGAACAATGTTCTCACAGAATGTATTTATCGTGACTCTCGGTAATATTGTCGGCGGAGCTGTTTTTGTCGGAATAGTTTACTGGTGGATCTATGTAAGAGGAAAAAAAGAAGCTGAAGCTTAAGTATTTATAGAATATTTTTTAAAAAAACCCCGTTTATTTACGGGGTTTTTTTGTTATATTATGACTAGATCAGGAGGGGTTTGTTTGAAAGAAAAAAATTATCCTAAAATATCGTGCGCTGTCCTTGCGGGTGGTAAAAGCAAAAGGCTTAACGGTGCGAATAAAGCGTTGTTGCAGATAGGGGAGAAATCAAATCTCGAAAAGATCATATCTTTTGCAAAAAAATATTTTTCAGAGACACTGCTGATCACAAATGATTCTAAACATTACGAATTTTATAAAGAGGTAAAAATATTTGAAGATCTTATTAAAAATATCGGACCTTTGGGTGGTATTCATTCTGCGCTTAAAAATGCAGAAGCGAATTCAGTATTTTTTTTCCCCTGCGATATGCCTTTTTTAAAAGAAGAACTGATCAAAAAGGAAATAGATATCTATATAGAGAAAAATTGCGAAGTCATTATACCAAGAATTGGAGAATTTATAGAACCGCTGCACTCAATATTTTCAAAGAATCTTTTAACTAAGCTTGAAGAACACATAAAAATAACAGATAATTACGCTATAAGAAGCTTTTTTGATAAGGCTGATGTTTTCTATTGGGATATAGAAGATAGCATAGAGAGCAGAAAATCCTTTTTTAATATCAACACTCATCATGATCTCAACGAAGCAAAAAAAAAATAAACCGATATGATTTTATAGGAATAATACATGGAAGTGTCTTCAAAAAAACTCATTTTAAAATACAAAAACGGTTTAAAATCCGAGATCTACGATGAGATTGTGAACGAAATAGTTCTGAATCTGGCAATAAATTTTAAAAATATAAGTTCCTTAACCTGTTCTCCCGAGTGTTTGAAAGAATTAACGGCGGGTTATCTTTTAACTTCCGGGATTATCACTGAAACGAATAAATTAGTTGATTTAAAATTCGAGGAAAGTAAGAACATTATGCATATAGAGCTGGAAGATAATTCCATTGTCAAAGATATGATCTTTTCAAAGCTTAAACCGGTCGGATGCGGCGCCGGAAACCTTCTATTTGCCAAAAGAGATTTAAAGAATATATTTGAGCATAAAATATCAATAACAAACGAACAAATTTCAAATCTGATGGCAGAATTCAATAAATCTTCAGAATTATTTCTGGCTACAGGCGGCGTACACAGCGCAGCGATTTCCAATGGCAAATCGGTTCTTGTTATGCGGGAGGACATCGGCAGGCATAACGCAATTGACAAAGTTATCGGGAATATATATTTGGCAAATGATTCTTTATCCGATAAGATAATATTGACCAGCGGAAGGCTTTCATCCGAGATCGTGATGAAAGCTATATATTCGGGAATTCAGATGATAATTTCAAGAAGCGCTCCTACAATTAGAGCGATTGAGTTGGCTGAAGAGAACGGAATAACGCTGATCGGTTTTGCGCGAAGCT
>JAKLPX010000166.1 GCA_022013635.1 Candidatus Delongbacteria bacterium | reverse complement strand
ATCATTGAAAATAAAAGCAATATCAAAAATAATGTTTTCATTTACGGATTTTCAGGTAAACTGTATCAAAGAAATTTCTCGGGTACTAAAAGAGTACTTTTAAGAGACGGTTTCAAGAACCAAAAAAACGCAAATTACCCTGAAAACGAGCATTATTCTGATCTTCATGTTACATATCCTGATGAAAATATGGATGGATTCGGAGATTTTCTAATTGTAGGTGATGAATATTCCGAAACCGGAGGTCCTGCTTGGGCGGTGGCGATTCACTTAACATATATAAATCAGGATAAAGATATGTATATCTATCATTTCGTATCGGAAACAAAAGATTCGCCTGTTGATCCTGCTGGAAAGTTTTTTGAAGCTCTTGAAAAAATGATGGGGAAAGCCAATCTAATAGATTCAATGATCTTCATATCCGAAGCTTTTACAGAATTCGAGAAATTATATAAAACTCAGCATTATCCAGGCCTAGGTACTGTAAAAAAATTATCTATGCAGCACCATTTAGAGCTGATGGCTTCTTTTTTCAGAGGTAAATAGTATGAACTGCTGTCCGAATTGTTTTCATGATAAATTTCTAAAAGATCATATTGAAAATATAAGTACTGGAACTGGGAATTGTTCATTTTGCGGTACTACAAATGTAAGTATCTTAGAGCCAGAAAAATTATATGATTTGTTTATGCCTGTTCTGGATTTGTATGATGAATCTCCCGAAGGTAAACTTCTGATTGATCTTATTCAGGAGAATTGGAAGACCTTTAAGCTGCAAACTAAAAAGAAGAGAAACGAATTACTATGTAAAATTTCCGGTATTGAAGGTTTAGGAACTAAAAGATTCAGGACAAAATTGATTACAGATGATTCAAAGACGATACAGTGGGAGAAATTCCGTTGGGAACTTAAGCATAAAAACAGATTTTTTCCGGTACAGATTCATGACAAAGAAGAACTTAAGATATTATTCGGTTATTTAACGGAAAAATACCCTAAAAATTCAAATAATAAATATTTCAGGGCGAGGATTGATGAGAAATTCGAATTTTCCGGTAGAAAGATGCGTAAACCTCCGGTTCATTTATCAACGAACGGAAGAGCAAATCCTTTTGGAATTTCTTATCTATATTTAGCTTCAGATATCAAAACTGCCATTTCGGAGATCAGGCCTTACAAGAACGAATGTTTATCAGTTGCTGAATTTAAAGCTAAAGAAGAACTGCTGATGGCAGATCTTCGAACTCCAAAAGATGTGATCAGTCCTTTTCTTTTGAATGGTGAGTATGAACTGAATTTTATTCTTGAAAATTTACCCTTCATAAGCCAATTAAGTGAAGAACTGTCAAAGCCTGTTAATCCAAAGGAAGCAAATCTCGAATACTTACCCAGTCAGTATCTTTGCGAATTTATAAAGCATATCGGCTTCGACGGGATAGTTTATAACAGCTCTCTGGCTAAAGGAATTAACTTCGCGATCTTTAATGATTCGAAAATAAAAGTAATAAAGACAATCCGGTACAAAATCAAAGATATTGATGTTAAAAGCAAACAAGTGAAGTAAAATGACCGCCTGCTTTAAGACATAAAAATTATGAGAAATTACATCCTCAATTCATCACAAGGTTTGTGATGAATTGAATAATGTAGGAAGGTAACATTATAACAGGGACTTGTACGAGAAATAGATAGAGAAACAGAAATGAGGAGTTTAACAAAATGACGAAGAGTAATTTATTGAATATATTATTAATTTTGTGTGCTACTCTATTTTCCCAATGGTCATCTCTTGCTGACTTTCCTGGAACGGCAAGAAGAGGAGCAGTTGGTTTTGCTATCGGTGACAAGGGTTATATCGGAATGGGTTATGATATTAACGATAATTACTATAAAGACCTTTGGGAATACGATCCTGTAAGTAATTCATGGGAGCAGAAGTCATACTTAGGAGGAGACGCAAGATATGGAGCTGTCGGTTTTTCTATTAGCGGTAAAGGATATGTCGGAACAGGCTTAAGTGGTGATTTTCCTTATACTTTTCATAATGATTTCTGGGAGTTCGATCCGGTGGCTAATTCATGGACTCAGCTGGATGATTTTGGTGGTGCAGGTATGTTTGAGGCAGTCGGTTTATCTGACGGTACGTTCGGTTATGTAGTTACAGGTCAGGCTCGCGAAGGTTATACTAAAGAGTTATGGGAGTTTCTTGTTGAGACCGGTATTGACTATACTTCAGGTAAAGACGAAGAGAGTTTTTCGGTTTATCCAAATCCAAGTATGTGGAAACTATCATTTAAGATGACAGACGATAAAGATGCTGAGATATCAATATTCAACACGAACGGTCAGTTGATCAAAAAAATAGATTTTAAGAAGGCACCATCCACATTTGAAGTTAACGGACTGGTTAAAGGGACTTATTTTATCAGGTACAAAAACGATAAAGGTGTTCAGTCAAGTAAGTTTATTAAGCTATAGATTAAATCGTGAATGTAATTGAGATGAGGTGATATAAATGAATAGTGAACAAATAATTGAACTGTTTGAAAAATTTGAAAGTGCTTGTTATCTTTTTAACAATCTTGAATGTTGGAGCGCTAGGGAATTGCAGGTAATATTGGGTTATGCAGATTGGCGGAATTTTCTAAAAGTTATAGAAAAAGCAAAAACCTCCTGTGAAAATGCTGATGTTGTTGTCACATATCATTTCGTTGAAATCAACAAAATGATAGAGATTGGAAAAGGAAACTGGTAAATGATGAGAAAAAACTGCTCAAAGATACTAAGAAGAAAAAGGCTTAGTTCATGCGTGCATAGTATGCAAAATAGGACGATTGGGGATATGGGCTGTCCCCGATTTAGTAAACACATGACTAAGCACATTTTTCTCATCTGCCGTTCATTTAAAGAAATAGTAAAACACCTTGCATAAAAACTAAATTATCCTTATTATTCTTCGCAAGAACGGAAAAGTAGTAAAAAGTATTGAGTTAACGATAAGGTCTTGATTTATTTAAAGGAAAAGTGTGTTTATATTTTATAAAATTAAATTAAAGTGAGGAAAAAGATGAAGAATGTATTCTTATTAGCACTGATTTGCGCATTTGCGGTTTTCGGATCAGTAACAGTAATTACTCCAAACGGAGGAGAAATATTAAATCGCGGTTCGCAATATGAAATATCCTGGAATGATAGTTTCCCTGAAGCTGTTAAACTTGAGTTATATGATAACGATATTTTCTATTCTTCTATAATTGATTCAACAGACAGTGACGGTTCGTATATTTGGGATGTTCCGAATAATATATTCGGATCAAACTATAAAATT
>JAKLPX010000165.1 GCA_022013635.1 Candidatus Delongbacteria bacterium | reverse complement strand
GTAGCTTTCATCCTGCTCGTAATAGTTCTGTTCGTACAAAACCAGATCCGGTACATGCTTCTATATCTCAAAAGAGAGATCGGAATTCAGATGGCTATGGGCGCTTTTTATAAGGATATCATCATAATCTGGTTATATCAGTACGCCAAGCACATCTTCTACGGAATGATCGCAGGTTCGGGAATGTCATTCGTTCTCATAAAACTTTTGTTACTATCCAATACCGAATCAGTTCTGAATAAGATGATTGCGACAGATTTTAATTTTGATATTTTCATTATTTCGTCGGGAAGTTTAATTATTTGCGGTATTTTGTACATTTATTACAAGATCAGATCTTTTTTAAAGAACAGCAGTATAATCGGGCTTATGAGCAACGATTAGGGGGTTTTTCTTTTCCGCTCAAATAAAACAAGAGCCGCCGCGACCGAAGCGTTCAGCGATTCAACCCCGTTTTCGAGGTCTATTCTTACTATATCGTCACATTTTTCCTTAACCAGCCTTCTTAAACCTCTTCCCTCGTTACCGATAACTATAGCGGATCTGTTTGTGTAATCATAATCCGAATAATTGGAAGAACCGTCCATGTCGGTACCGGTTATCCAGAATCCTTTTCTCTTTAAAGTTTCCATGCAGGAAGCGATATTTTTGACTCTAGATATTTTTATTTTATAAATTGTTCCTGCTGAAACATTTATCACGGTATCGGTTACCTGAACCGCATTCCTGTCCGGTATGATTATTATATCAACGCCCGATGCGGCTGCAGTCCTGACGATCGCCCCGAAATTATGAGGGTCTTCTATCTCGTCGAGAACCACGATATTATTTATATAATTAAAATCTGCGTCATTCAGGTCAAAGTACGCAAAAGATGACACGATCGCAACCACTCCGGCTTTTTCTTTTGAGCTTTGATAAGAAGCTAAACTCGGAAGAACATCATACCTGACATTCTTTGCCTTGCACAGTTCAATTATGGTTCCTATTTTGTCGCTTTTATAACCCTTTTCAACAAGAACTTTCTCGATCTTTTTTGGATCTCTTTCAAGCAGCTCAATTATTGCGTTATTCCCGTAGATTTGTTCAGCCATATTATTTTAAAAGCTCCAGTCCTTTTATGATCCTGTTAATTCCTAAATTAAACCTTTCCTGGCTTGTCGCGAAGGAAAACCTGATGTGCTTGTCGCTGCCGAAAGCCGATCCGGTAATTGCGGCTACTTTCAATTCTGTTATAAAAAAATTACACAGATCATCGTTAGTCTTAATTACTTTACCGTTGAATTTCTTTCCAAAATAATATGAAAAATCCACGAAGAAATAAAACGCGCCGTCAGGTTTGTAACATATTGCGTGCGGTATTTTTTTTATAAGCTTATATCCTTCATCCCTTCTTTGTTGGAAAATTTTCCTCATTCTGTCTATCTCGGACTGATCTCCAAGTATTGCTTCAAGAGCGGCTTTCTGCGCGATAGAATTCGGATTTGATGTCATGTGGCTTTGTATCTTATGTGAAGCGTCAATTATCTCCTCATTTGCCACCGCATAGCCTATCCTCCATCCGGTCATGGCATAAGTTTTACTTACTCCGTTGATCGAAATGACATTATCCATGATGTCTTTAATATTCAACATGCAGAAATGCTTTCTGTTGTCAAATATCAGTTTCTCATAAATTTCGTCATAAATAATATACAGGTCATGTTTCTTTACTAACTTGCCTATGTCTCTCAATTCCTTTTCAGTATAGATGGCTCCCGTAGGGTTTGAAGGCGAGCATAAAATAATTAATTTGGTTTTTTCGGTAATTGCTTTTTTAAGCATTTCAGGCGTTACTTTAAAAGCTGTTTTTTCATCCGTATTAATATCAACTGTTTTTGCGTCTGCAAGTCTCACCAGTTCGGGATAAGATACCCATGCAGGTTGAGGAATAATTACTTCATCTCCCTTTTCGCAGACAGACAATATAACATTCGCCAAAGCATGTTTTGCACCGTTTGAACATATTACATTTTTTGTTGAAATTTCGACACCGAAATCATCTTTATATTTTTTGACGACTGCCTGTTTCAATTCAACTATACCACCCTCTGCAGTGTATTTGGTAAAATTATCATTTATAGCTTTAATACCTGATTTTTTTATATTATCGGGTGTAGGGAAATCAGGCTCACCTACCGTTAATACAACAATATCTTCACCTTTTGCTTTTAACTCATTTGCTTTTGCAGTTACGGATAATGTTTTCGACCTTGTTACTTTTGTTGTTCTTTTGGCTAGTTTTTTCATCTTAACACCTTAATTGTTAATCTTACGCTTTTAAAGGACATTATTTTAATTGCTATATTGATAAATTGCAAGAATTATTTTTATCAAATAATAAATGCCTATTCGGAAAGTACCTGCAAAAATAATAATATTATTCTTTGAAATTACGCTTAAACTTGTATATATTGCAAAAGATGGTTGATACAGATATTTTATTAAATAAAATAAGGAGAATTTATCATGTCATACAGGAACGAAACAATTAAGACAGGTATTACTTTCGGAACAGCTTTGGCGATCGCAATCTCATGGTCGGTAAATCAATCTGTTATCTGGGCAATCATTCACGGAATTTTTTCCTGGTTCTATGTTATTTATTACATAATCGTCAGATAAAGGAGTTACAATCAGTTTTTGAAGAAAAATAAATTTGCATATTTTCTGTTTATGATCACTTTTACTGTAAGTGTGTGTTTTATTTCATGCACACCGGCAGTAAAAAGCGGTAATTCTATAAACGCTGCAGGCCAATCAGTTAAACCTGAGTTTGAAATTAACAATATCAAACGACTTGTTAATTCAAAGCAGTATAATGAAGCCGAAAAACAATTGATTTACAATATCAATAAAAATCCTGATGAAAATGAATACAGAAAATTGCTCACAATTCTGTATTTTAAGACGGCAAATTATAATGCCGCTGAAAAAATCGTCAGATCTGTGCTTAAATCTGATCCGAATGTATTCGATTTATTGAATGAAAATATCGAATTTGATCTTTATTACGCATTCATTTCGTCATTACTGAGACAAAACAAATCCGTTTCTGCCGGTTCATACCTGTCATT
>JAKLPX010000164.1 GCA_022013635.1 Candidatus Delongbacteria bacterium | reverse complement strand
TTTTCTTTAATTCCGGCAAATTCAAGTATATATGGATTCTTAATAAGATCTTCTGCTTTTTCTATTATCTGCCCTTTCTGAGTCAACTGCTTAACTTTCTTTTTATCCTTGCTTAATGAAAGTCTTTGATATAAAGATGCCGATATCTGTCTTTTGAGTTCTCTAACTCCCCATGAATTATTTAGTGATTCTATCTCATAAAATTTTCTTTCATTTATATCGTCAATTGTTAACAGATTGATATAATGAGACCAGCTTAATTTGAAGTGTTTTGCCAATTCAACAGACAGTGTCCGTTGAATTTGATTTTCTGTGCCTGTTAACATATTATTTTGAGGCTGTATCAAAGATTCGACGGACACTGTCTGTCGAATTTGTTCATGCGTAAAATAAAACTCTCTGAATTTTCTTAAATTGGTAGGAGAGACACCTTTGATACCTTTATTTTTAAGTTCTATGGAAATATTATCTATTAGCTTTTTCCCGTATTCAGCCCTGTCTTCCCCGTTCTGCTCATATTCGACCAGATAAAATCCGAACAGCCAGTTACGGATAATTAAGGCAATATCAACAGATCTGAAAGCCTGATACTGCATATCGGAATGTGTTGTCTCAAGTAATTCTATCAGTTTATCATATTTCATTATTCTTTCCCTCCAAACACCGGGGGTTCTATTCCGAGTTCGGTGCATTGCCTGATGATGCTTTTGTCTGTTTCCTTTATTTGATCCTCTATCTTTTTGAGCTCGCTGACGACATGGCTGAGGCTGATGGATTCTTCTTCTTCAAAAGTGTCAACATATCGGGGTATATTTAGGTTGTAGTCGTTATCTTTGATCTCCTGCAGAGCGGCGAGGTGCGAGTATTTGGGGATGGATGGTCTTTCGCGGTAAGTTTGTATGATCTTATCTACATCGCTATCTCTTAAAATGTTCTGATTTTTTGCTTTTTCAAAATCATTGCTTGAGTCTATGAATAAAACCTTGTCATCCGGCTTTCTGGATTTTTTGAATACGAGTATGACTGTCGGGATGGATGTTCCGTAAAATATATTCGCGGGTAGTCCGATGACAGCATCAAGGTAGTTATTTTCTTCTATGAGGTATTTTCTGATGACTCCTTCGGCTGCGCCTCTGAATAGTACGCCGTGAGGGAGCACGATTGCCATTGTTCCGTTATCTGCAAGCTGATAGATCATGTGCTGTACGAATGCGAAATCTGCTTTGGTTTTGGGTGCGAGTTTGCCGTAGGGTGAAAAACGGTCGTCGGTCATAAATAACGGGCTTGCGCTCCAGTCTGCGGAGAATGGCGGATTGGCTACGATGGCTTCAAATCTTTTGTCGAGATGCTGAGGCCGTTCGAGAGTGTCTTCATTTTTGATATCGAATTTACGGTAGTGGACCGCGTGCATTATCATATTCATTCTGCATAGGTTATAAGTGGTGGGATTGCTTTCCTGACCGTAAAAGCCGCTGACTTCTTTGACTTCCTTTGATACGCGGAGTAGTAGTGAGCCTGAACCGCAGGTTGGATCATAAACGCTTTTGAGTCTTTCTTTGCCTGTAGAGACGATCTTTGCAAGTATTTTGCTAACCTGCTGAGGTGTATAGAATTCCCCAGCCTTCTTCCCCGCCCCGCTCGCGAACTGACCGATAAGATATTCATAAGCGTCACCGAGTACATCGCTCTCAGAGTTTTCAAGCTCAAAATCTATTTCGTTCAAGTGAGTAAGGACTTTTACAATGATCTCGTTCTTCGCGCTCTCGGTCTTGCCCAGCTTACTGCTCGTCAGGTCAAGGTCTTCGAACAGATGGTCAAAATCCTCCTCGCTCGCAGTTCCCATAGTGCTCAATTGTATATTATTTAAAACTTTTGCAAGGTCATCCAAAATAAATTTGTTCGTGCCGTTGGAATTACCCCTGCGCGCCATTTCGTCAAATAATTCTGAAGGTTTGAGAAAATAGCCCAGAGTATCCAGCGCTTCCGCCTTTACCGCTGCAAGAAATTGCTTTCCCTCAACGGTCGTTTCGTTAATATCTCTGTATATAATACGGTTCGGTTCTAGTACCATATCGGCGTAAGTGTGCATCTTTTCGCTAAGGTATTTGTAAAATATAAATCCTAAGATATAATCCCTGAAATCATCCGCGCCCATCTTCCCTCTTAATGTGTTCGCAATGTTCCAAAGCTGCTGCTCAAGTTGCTGTTGTGCCATAGAAAAAAATCCTTATTTTTTTGTCCTCCAGTCGTCCTCCAGCTGTTCAACGGGTTGAAACCCGTTGCCCACTGTCGTCTGTCTGGTGTATATTGCTACTCTGTAGAATATATTTGAAGTTTGATGAATAATCAATTATGATTTTATGAATTAATGTTGTAATGTCTCTCATTTTTTCTTAAATTCCGTATCTAATTTAAATAAGATAAGTCTATGTCAATTCTATTAATATCTCCGCCTTTTGTTCAGCTTAATTCACCTTATTCTGCCCTGCCGTTCCTGATCGGGTCTTTGAAGGCTAACGGGATAGATTGCTCCGGTTACGACCTTGGTATAAAGATCGCGGGGAAACTTTTTTCCAAAAGCGGTCTGGAATTACTTTACGATACTGTTCGTACATGCGGAAAATTCAAATCTGACGATATTGATTTTTTTATGGCGTATAAGAACGATTATATTAAGACGATCGGGCATGTTGTCAGCTTTTTGAAAGGAAAAAATCCGAATCTTGCGATTAAGATCATAAATCCTGATTATCTTCCCGTATGGAAAATGTCGCAGACTGCTTTCGAGTGTAATATTGATCAGTTCGGCACCACTGATTATGCGCGTTATCTTGCTTCGTTATATCTTGAAGATATATTCCTGTTCTACAAGGCTGTTTGTCCTGATTACGAACTTTCCAGGTATGGTGAAAAACTTGCCGTAAGCCCTCCTTTTTTTGATAAATTATACAAGTCGGTAATTGATAATAATGACATAATTTCCGGTATGATCGCCGATGAACTAATTCACAGTGAATTCACAGACCATGAAATAATTGCGCTTACAGTTCCGTTTCCCGGTACTCTTTTGGGTGCTTTAAAGACGGCAAAGTTCATAAAAGAGA
>JAKLPX010000163.1 GCA_022013635.1 Candidatus Delongbacteria bacterium | reverse complement strand
TTAACAATATATTTGAAAATATAGCGTTTCCGTTATTATTCTCCAGTTCATATGCCTCACTGTGATATAATTTCTCTTCTGGTATTTTAGTATCGAAATAGAAGTGTGCTGCTGTACCTAAAGTTGTTGGCGAAGAATGATCAAAATGTAATACCATACCAAAATGATTATCTTGGGTACTGTTTCCATTAAAATTGTTTAGATTAAAATTTCCATTCAATGCATCTATAGTATTCATCTTATTTAATATCATATCACCTTGCGAAAGTAAATATCTTGTTTCATTTGAATCTGTGTATTCTGTTAAGTAATCTGGATTATTCGTTCTTTCATATAATCTCAGATAATTTAGATTCTTATTTTCAGAATAATTGGACGCTATCCAATCATATTTTCCCCGATCACTATAACTTACAACAGTTCCATCCTTATAGTAAAGATGTGTATAAATGTATTTAGGGTCAGTAGAAGTATGTCTTGGTTCACCATCAATACCAGAAAGTAATAAAAGATTACTTACATATGATCTTTCAGCATCAGTCATTCCTACTAATTTCTCGTAATTTATGGTTTTAGATACAAACACACCAGCTTCATTTAAGTCTTCTACAGACGCCCTTCCAACCAATAATTCCAAACCGCTATCCGACACAACATCCATATAATATTCATCAAACTGTTTTGGTTTTGTATTTCTTGGTGCTGTTGGAATAATGTTTATATCACCCCCTAATAGAACATAAAACACTCCGTATTTACTGTATTGTTCAGCTAAGTAGTTTCTTATTCTTTCTTTCAAATCCCCAGAATAATTTGCAGTTATATCTTCTAAGTCCACAATAATAGTGGGAACTCCTTTCTTCGTTTTCCAGTCTGCAAGTTTTTGGAATTCAGGTTTGAGTTCTTCTGATGTTATAATAATATATTCAGGCATTTCAAGAACAGGCAAAGGCATTGATTTATTTATACCATGAGTTTTCACAATATTGCTTTGCTCGATCACTTTCTTAGCCCCTCCTGATAAAAAATTCATGTCATTTGGATTCTCTACCTGAGTCATTATCATATTTCTTGTCATTTCATAGATTTTATCACTCTGTATTTCCGGTAACACATATAATTCCTTTGATCCTGTATAATTCAAAGTGAAATTTATATCGGTATAAACCTTCAATTCCTTAGAATCCGTGTCATACTGCACAGGATAAAATTCTATTGTTACAACATGATAGCCGAACCTGTATTCTTCCGATTTTATTTCAAATATTTTATCTGGATACAATAATCCTGATGAATATACATCTTCGTTTGGTTCTACAAACTCAATTAAATCTCCGTCGTCTGTCTTCAAAGGTGGCTGAGTTGGGTACACATTGTATTCTTGGCTGTTAAGAATCTCTATCTGAGATGAATTTATCGTTACGCTTTCGACACTTGATTCAAGAGGGATAAGATAGCTAAGTATTCTAACCGGCAATTGCGGATTCCCGATTTCTTTTGTAAATTCGTATCCATCTTCAATTAAAACAACATCATACCCGTTTTGTGAAATGGTTTTAATGTTACTAACTTCCGCAGTTATATTTCCGGTGTAATTCCCGTACAGAAGCCCCGTAGTAAACATCGTTACCACAATGATAACCGACATTATTCTTCTCATTTTTTTTACCTCAGTTTTTTTACGATTATTTCACATTAGACTTATTAGTGTTTTCTTACTATCCTGAATCCCAGTTCAGTATAACCAAAATCAAGTAATTCCCCTATTCTGTGAGCTGTCATACAATAAAAAAAATCGTCATACCAATGCCCACCCCGTGATACTTTTCTACGATCACCGCTAACAGGACCATGCGGATCAACTACTATACCAGAATCAAGACATTCCTGATAATAAAAATAATCTGGAAAATCACTCCAGTCCCAGCAGAATTCTGCAAGGTTGCCGCTCATATCAAAGATCCCCAACTGATTTGGTTCTTTCAATCCTACAGGCTTCGAACCGATTCCTGTGGGAATATGGAATTCGTCATACCATGCCACATCATCAATTATATTGCTTCCACTGTAAATATAATTATCAGTCCAGTGAATTCCTCCTCTTGTGGCATACTCCCATTCAGCTTCAGTAGGCAACCTGTACCCGTTTGCTTTCCAGTCACATTCAACCAGATCCCATTCGGGATTCGGATATAAATATGAAGGAATGCTGCCCCAATTATCAGGATTAGTAGAGCTATAAAGTGAATAGACAGGTATGTATCCTTCAGCCATACTTCTTTTATTACAATAAACAATCATAGCATACCAATTCATACCGTAAGCCGGGAAGTTATCACCTAATCCATATTGATAACTACCGCAGGGATACATATATTGCTGCCACTCCAATTGCGTAACTTCATATTTACCAATATAGAAATCACTAACAGTAACACTGTGTACAGGCCTGCATCCGTCATGAAGACTATCACTTTCCCCTCCCATTTCAAAAGTTCCTCCTTCAACAAAAACCATTGGAGTTTCGGTTATTTTTATATATTCCACTTCAGCAAGATCAAATTTGACAGTTGAAGTTCCGTCATTAAAATTCACATTTATCTTAGCTGAATAACAGTTGACTGTTATTATTCCCAATATTATTAAAAGCTTCTTCATCAACTATTACTCCATAAACAATTTTAAAATTACGGTTTTCGTACTAACCGTAAACCGTTATAAGGCATACTCATATAAGGAGAGTCAGTGCATCGATATGAAATACGGCTGTAAAACGAACCCAATAAATAATAAGTACCGCCCCTTGTAATACGTCCCCAAGTTGTATCCGTAGATCCTGTAGGATTATCAACGGTTCCCAAATCATTGCAATCAGAATAGTAATCCGGTTCAAAAGAATCCCAGCAAAGTTCGGATACATTACCGTTCATATTGTAAATATTGAGCTGATTCGGTAATTTTGTGCCGACTGGATGAGGAATTCCATCCGAATTTGCGGAATACCATGCGTAATCTTTAAGATCAATTTCATTATGGCAACCGCTGTATCTGTAATCATCAACATTATGTACACCTCCTCTCGCAGCATATTCCCATTCAGCTTCTGTGGGCAATCTGTAGCCGTTCGCTTCCCAGTCACATACAACAGCATCCCAATCAGGTATATTCGGATCATCAAATTCGGTCGGCACTTCTCCCCAGTCATCCGGGTTTGTAGAACTGTAAATGGTATAACAAGGTTCAAGTCCTTCCATTATACTTTTTTTATTGCAGTATACAAGTGTACTATACCAGTTAATATTGTTAACTGGATAAGCATCTCCCTCTTGATTTCCTATACCGACAAAAGTGTCCATTACGGTTCGCCAGTCTTTCCAAGTCACTTCTGTTTTACTGATATAGAAATCACTTACAGTTACGCTATGAACCGGCAATTCTGATTTGCTACCTTCACTGAAATGATCCCCCATTTCAAATGAGCCACCATGTACAAAGACCATTGAACTGTCGCAGAATTCTATATTTCTAAGCTCGCTATAATCAATTTCCGCCGATGTTGTACTGTCGTTAAAATTTATATGAATTTTTCCTGCGAAACAATTTAAGAATATCATCATTAGGATTATTATTGATCTTTTCATTGCTTAACTCACTACTTCATTTTATTAATAGTATCTTACTGCTTAGAATCTGATCATTTTGACTAACTTTTACAAAGTAAACTCCCGATGAAGAGTTATTGTTGCCTGCATTCCATTTAATAGAATGATTACCGGCCATTAATTTTCCGTTGTGAATCGTCTCTACAAATTGTCCGAGATAATTGAATATATCAACTTTCGTTTTTCCTGAATTTTTGAGTGAAAAGCTTATTGTTGTTTCCGGGTTGAAAGGATTCGGGTAATTCTTAAGAAGCGAAATTCCGAATTTCCCTAATATTTCTTCCTGATCTTCGATACCGCTTGTATCAGTAAAAGTAATATTTATTATTTTATCAATATCAAAGTCAAAATATGTACCGTCTTTTTTCTTAATTCTCAAAATCTGTTCATTAAAATCAGAGAATGATATACTTGACATATTTTCCATTTTATAATTTTGAATCGTAGAATCTCTGTTTACCTGTAGCAATTCCTGAGAAAATAAAAGATAAGTTGCTAACAATATCAGCATTAATACATTTCTTTGTCTAAACATAAAAACATCCTCAATGTTTAAATTTAGTATAGCTCAAGCACCTTTCAAGAATCAAAAATATTGATATCCATGACCGCTTCAAGTTGAACTCCTAGTATATAATAATTAGATTGTACGGATGTTTTTTTATTTTGTCAAGCTTTTTTTAAAAAATTAATCGGTTTAAATACACGAAGCAATGATTTTTTTCATAGTTATTGTAATAATTTAATATTTTTTTATTGAATTAATGATAGATTGCCACTTATATTGCCACATAGGGTTTAAAAAGACCTTATAGTAAAAAAATAAACGAAGGCTAACATTGGCTATATGTACGAAATCAGATTTATGCAGTTTACGGGGAATATATCCTGAGCGTATCGGTGATTTTAACATTATTTGTATTTGTAAAAAACTGTT
>JAKLPX010000162.1 GCA_022013635.1 Candidatus Delongbacteria bacterium | reverse complement strand
TCGATCAGGTAATTTCTTTTGAAGAAAAAATTACTTTTCCTTACTTGACTTCGTTTTGCGGTGAATACTTTCAAAATGTAAATCCTGACAGTGAATATTTAATTCCATATAAATTTTTCACAGATCTTACAGAATCGTTAAAAACTGAAATTACTGTTAATTGCATTAAAATGAATATCGGTTCAGGCGTGAATGTTTTATTGCCGAAATCGCAAGATACGACCGAGCTTTTCAAAACCGCTCTTGACGGATTTAAAGATAAATCCATGAAAAAAATTATTGATATGGGGTGCGGATCCGGCATTTTGACTTTAATGGCGGATGAAATATTCAATAACTCCGAAATATTTTTCAGCGATATTTTACCTGAAGCTATAGCGTCTACATTGTGGAATATTGAAAAAAACAAAAATACAAAATTCAATAAAAAAGGGGACAGATTATTCTGCGAAACAGAAAATAATTTTATTTTATGCTGTGGAAACGGAGATTTGTTTGAGAAAATTGACGATAAGTTCGATATAATAATTTTTAATTCCCCATGGATTGACGCTATTTCTCACAATCGCAGCGAATTAGCTTTAAACGACAAAAATCAAAAGACGCTTGAAAGATTTTTGATGCAGGCTAAACACCGGCTGAACAATAATGGAAATATTCTTCTCGCTTTTTCTGATAACGGCGGGGATACGGCTGTGGACAGATTAAATGAATTAATTACGGAAAATCATTTCCATACGGATCAAGAATTTTTCTGCAGGATTCAATCGCATCAGTCCGGCAGGAAATGGATGAAGATATTTGTAAAAATTCTAACGGGATAAAATTGAGAGTTAAGAAAAAATTTAAGATATTTCTCTTTCTGCTGATGATCTTTCTGTTGTGGTATTCCTTTATATATAAACCCAGAAGGGAAAAACAAAAACTGCCTGAAATGGTTATTTCAGGAACAGGACAAACGCATATTCTTTGGGGTTACCCAATCTGTGAAAACGATAAAATATTCGAGTATGAAGGTTTTGTTTCAGGATATGACACCGTAAAATTAAATCCTTTGTGGGTAAGCTATAACCTTAAAAAAGAATATCTGAAAGGGCAGAAATTCCTAAAGGAAAGAAAATTCGCACCCGATCCGACCATGGATAAAGAATATACGGCTCTGGACAACGATTTCAAAAAATCAGGTTACGACAGAGGACATCTTGCTAGGCTGGCTGACATGAAAGGCAGAAGTAAACAATGCGAGCTTCAGTCCTGCTATTTTACGAATATTTCGCCTCAAAAACAGAATTTTAACCGCGACACATGGAACAATCTTGAAAGAGCGGCAGATGAACTCACCCTCCGCTATAACGAGTCATGGATCGTCACAGGCCCGTATTTTGACGATGATATAAAACTAATGAAAGTCAGGGTTGAAATACCCGACGGCTTCTATAAAATCGTCATCCTAAAAAAAGGTAATAATTTTTATCCTCTGGCGTTCGTTCTCGATCAGGAAGCCGCAAGTTCCAATATAGAAGAATACAGCGTCACCATTGACAGCGTCGAAAGCCTCACCGGAATAGACTTCTTCTCAGAACTCTCCGACAGCCTCGAAAATTCATTTGAATCAAAACTTCTGCCCATCCCATACGGCTGGAAGTGAAATTTATTTTATTAAATCAATCATTTCCCTAACTGCTCTGTCGAGTCCGACAAGTACAGCTCTCGAAATAATTGAATGGCCGATATTCAACTCTTCAATTTCTTCGATTTCCACAAAGTCCTTGACATTATGATAATTTAAACCGTGCCCTGCGCTCACGCCAAGACCTAGTTTATGGGCATAAATTGCGGCTTGTTTGATTTTCTCGAACTCTTCAATTATATCATGCTCGGTTTTTGCGTTTGCATAACGCCCTGTATGTATTTCTATTAAGTCTGCTTCGATGTTTGAGCATTGCTTTATTTGCGATATATCGGGATCAATAAAGATAGAAACTTTTATCCCAGCGCTTCGAAGCCTGAATACAATGTCTCTCAAATGATCTTTGAATGTACTGACATCAAGCCCGCCCTCAGTAGTTAATTCTTCTCTCTTTTCAGGCACCAAAGTTACCATTTCCGGTTTAATTTTTGTAGCTATTCTGACCATTTCGTCGCTACCCGCCATTTCCAGATTCAGATGGCTTTTAACGGTTTCTCTGATTCTTTTAAGATCATCGTCATTTATATGCCGTCTGTCTTCTCTTAAATGACATACAATTCCGTCTGCGCCTGCTAAATCACAAATTATTGTTGCGGCTACCGGATCAGGTTCGTAAGTTTTTCTCGCTTCTCTGATCGTAGCTATATGGTCAATATTTACTCCTAATCTCATGACTTACTCCTATTAGTATAATTTAACCTTTGTATAAGGCATTTTTTTTATATCCTGTCTGACCGGCTATTCCCTGCTGTTGCATCATTCTTTTCATAGGTGGTCTTTCAAGCATGAATTGATACCATGGATCACCGAAAGGTTTCATTCTCATTTTTCTGTTGTTTTTGAGTTCAAGAATATTTGATTTTATTCTTTCATCAGTTTCTTTTAATTTTGCATTGCCCTCTTCAAGAATTTTTAAAGCTTCTTCTCTCCGGTTCAATTTTTCGAGACAATATGCGTATAACGACCAGGCCAATCCTTCTTTTTTACCTGAAGCGACCATTATTTTAAAAGATTTCTCCATTTCGTCGTATTTTTTTTCATTCATGTAAATAACGCCGAGCATTCCCTTTGAAACCCAATTCATTGATGATGATTTTAACAGGGAAGATTTAGCTTTTTCATTATCCTTTCTCATATAATGTATCATTCCGATAAGACCATGAATCTGCCCAACGATAAAAGGGCTTTTTTTACCGAGAGCTAATCCACTTTCATAAATCCTTAAAGCTCTGTCGAAATTCTGAGAATACAGCGCTTTTTGTGCTTTTTCATTAAGTTTTTCAAGCTCTTTAGTGGCTTTTCTTGTTAAAATGATAAACACCGCAACTGCAGAAAGTATTCCTATTACAATTGAAAATGAAATATTTCCTTTCATTAAAAAATACAATCCGACAGAAAAGACTAAGGCGGTAAGAATTGTTATTATAATATTTCGCATGAATATTTACCTTTTATTTATGATATTTTTTATTATTGATAATCGAATATGCTCTGTAAATTTGCTCAGACAGGAATAATCTGATCATCTGATGTGTCATCGTCATATCGGAAAAAGACAGTCTTAAATCCGCATATTTTTTTACTTCTTCGCT
>JAKLPX010000161.1 GCA_022013635.1 Candidatus Delongbacteria bacterium | reverse complement strand
CAAATGGTTCGAAAGCGATTTTCAAAAAAGAACCTACCTTATCATATCATCTATTGGAGCCGGACTTGGTTTCGGAACGAAATATAACGGCATGATAATAGCGTTTTTTCTTGTCCTTTTTACAGGGCTTGTAATATCCAGAGAGAAAAAGGATGATAAACTTGCTTTCAAATCAATGATAATCTTTGGCTTTACTATTCTGCTTTGCATTACGCCATGGATTTTCAGAAATATTATAGACAGCCGTAATCCTTTTTTCCCTTTATTTTTGAATGTTTTTCACTCAACTATTAATATGCCAGCCGAACTGATCGAAAATGTAAACGGAGAAACAATTAATAGAATAATTAATGGCGGTGACAGTATCTTTTCACTTTTTTTGCTTCCTTTAAGAGTATTTTTTGAAGGCGCCGATCATGATTTTTTAAAATTCGACGGAGTGTTGAATCCTTTTCTTATACTGATACTCCCGTTTATTTTTTACCCAAAATTCACAGACCTTAATAAAAAAAAGATCGTCTTTTATCTCTTTTTTATGTTCACGATCGTCTATTTAGTTACTCTTTATTCTAATAATATCAGGGTTAGATATTTTATTCCGATTCTGCCGATCCTTATAATACTGAATATTGAAGCTTTAAAAAATATCTATAATTCAAAAAATTTTTATCCTCTCTTTTACCTTTTCTCCGCCTGTTTTATAATTTATAACATCAATTACGGAATTTTTCTGTCAAATAACCTTAATTTGCTAGAACTGAATCCTTTCAGCATCCGCTCTAAAGAGATATATTTGAAAAATCATCTTGTTAATTACGATTTTATTGAATACATAAATAACAATACCCCTGAATCAAGTGTTATTTATGAAGCTCTTACCGGCGGCAGAAGCTACTATATTAACAGATCGTTTTACTGCGATACCGCATCAATTGATAGATACCTGCTTGAACTGGCAGAAAAAGGTGCAGAGAGTGACGAGTATAAAAAACATTTCGAAAATCTACCCAACAGCAATTTATCCGCTACGCATTTGCTGATAAGAGCAAATGGGTTAGCTCAGACTTTCATAAACATTAATAGAAATGAAAAAGACCCCGAAAGCACCGAGAATGTTAACAAACTGCAGGGTTATTTTCAATTTCTAAACGAACTAAAACTCCTAAAAAAAGAAGATGGAGTTTATCTATTTGAATTGTAGAAAATATTAACGCATCGAATTGCTATAATTTTTCAGTTATAGCGCTCTTTTTCAATAGGATAATTCAATTTGTATAAAACCGCGGAGCCGTCGCCGGCAATAGGTGTTTGTAAATTAATGAATTCAATAAATCCCTGCAACTTTTGTTCGTTTACTTTTCCCAACGGATCTTCAATATCAAAATAGACTTCTTTGAATGTATCGTAATAAATCTTAGGTTTAATTAATAGATAATCGGCTTTTAATCCGTCTGTGTTCGGAAGGCTGGATATAAGTTTATAATAATCTTCGGCACTGCCATTTTTATAAGTGACATTGAATATCCACCAATTCAAATTAGAATCGGTACAAACATATTTTCTTTTAACATAATAATACCTATTCCCGCATAAAACATCATAAATTACAGAATTCTCAGGCGTGTTTTGATTAATAAACTCATAAATATCATACATAGACAAATGCTTTCTTAAATACTCATTCTTGTCGATTTTTTGAGTAAAATACGGAATCATATCAGTTTGAATGACAAAATTCCTTAAATAAACCATGTTGAACGCAAATATTGGAACAGAAATTAATAAAGCTAAACAAACTTTTATCTTATAGTTTTTTGTGCTTTCGAGGATGTTATAATAACCTGCAGTAATTAAAATTATAAAGGGCGCAAGAAACGGTAAAGCCCACCTTATCCTCTGCAAATCGTAAAATGAAGCAAAGAGTATTATAAAAACAAAAATTATTAAAAGTTCTACTTTTATCTTTAATCCGATTTTGTCTTTTACCCAGAAAAATGCAAAAGGTAATAAAAATAAAATAAATGGGTTTAAAACACCGTCAAATTGAAGAAAATCGTGATCTTTACCCGTGAAGAAAAACCTTAATGGAATCAAAAATATTTCATAAATAGTTTCACCGCTTTTTAACCTTAAAAATATTTCTTTAGCATCCGAAGGATCAAAAAGAAGTACTTCAGGTTCCGGTATAGTGGAACCAAAAATACCTGAAAAAAGCGGATAAAACGGATTGCCGGATCCCATATAATTCCTGTAAAGCCAAGGACTAATAGTGACAAAAATTATAAAAACATATAAAACAATGTGTTTTGCGGCTTTAATCGTACATAATTTTCTGGAAAGTCCCATAAAAACAACGAGACACATTATAGCTGAGAAAACAAATCCGTTATATTTTGTGCCCGCAGCCAATCCGCATGTCAGCGATGATATCAAAAGATATTTGTAATTGAATTCTGCCTCGGTTGACTTGATGTAGAATATTACGCTTACAGTCGAGAAAAAAAGCAGTCCTAAATCAACATAGACTTCGGAAGCTAGTCTTGTATTAATAGGTATCGTCAAAATAAGAAGGTAACTCCAGATTGCGTACTTTTCTGAGAATCTTTTTTTTACAAATAAATAAATCAAAATACCTGTCATTATCAAAAAAGTTGCATGCACAATTTTCGGTAATTGTTCCCATTCAAAAAACTTTAGCAAAATTGTATATAAATAATCAAGATTCATCATTCCAAGCTCAATTTTGGCATTGAATTTATTAAAAAATAAAAAGCTTTCGTCTTTCCAAAGGTTTGGAAAAGCCATGTGAAGCTTAAGAGCGTCTCTCGAAACAATTGGCCTAAGCGATAATATATAAATCCAAAAGACGGGAATGCCCATTAACAGATATTTAAAAAACGATCTCGATTTTGAAATTCTCATAGCATTGTTTACCTTATTTAACTGAACTAAACGACACCGTTGTAATTATAATCAAATAACTGCTTTATTCAAAATTAATTCTTAGGTTGGTATAAATTACTGTCT
>JAKLPX010000160.1 GCA_022013635.1 Candidatus Delongbacteria bacterium | reverse complement strand
TCGTTTTATAAAGACAGCATTGAAAATGTACCGAACAGCATTTATTTAAGTGCCGGAAATTATTTCAGCTATAACAGTAACGATAAAGAAAATAAGATCGTATTGGATATTTTAGATTCTCTAGGTTATGATTTGATAAGTGTCGGAAAGAATGATTTATATTTTACAGATTCTATTAAAAATGTACCGGTTGTTTCTTTTAATACATCCGGGACATTACCGAATAAAACATTTAAGCTCGGCAAAATGAAAATATGCATTACAGGCATGATCGATCCTGAAAATTCCAAATATTCTAATAAGAAAATAATATCAGATAAAGATATCGGAGAAGTTGCACAATTTATAGATTCTTTAAAATCAGAATCGGATCTGCTGATATTTATTTCAAATCTTGAAGCTGAAAAGGAAAAAAGGATATTTAATGAAATTAAAAATATTGATATTATGATCTCAAATACTAATCAGAATAATGAAAAATATTCATTCGGAGAAAGACTTTATATAAGCTCAGGTTCATCAGCAGAATATATTGGGAAATTATCTGTTGAAAAAATGAAGGAAGGCGTAAAATATAAAAATACTTTCACGAAAATGAAATTCGATGTTTTTCATGAAGATAAAAACCTTAAAACGGTTATTGACAGCCTGAAATTGAAATATGGTATTGATAAAAAATGAATCAGTCAATCAGGACTTATGACATATTTTTGATATAAAATTTCTTAAATTTAAATTGTTATTTATCTATAAGTTGCTTATTTTGTTGTTCGTAAAAAATTGAAATAATAAACGGAGTTTTTATGGCTGAAAAGCTGATATTTGAAATATCTCAAAAGGGTAAAAAATCTTATACAATGCCTTGCTGGGACGGATGCAAACCAATTGATATAGACAAGAAATTTTTAAGAACCGAACATATCGGTCTTGCAGAAGTCAGTGAGCCTGAAATAGTCAGGCATTATGTAAATATGTCAAATAATAATCATCATGTTGACAAAGGATTCTATCCTTTGGGAAGCTGCACGATGAAATATAATCCGAAAATAAACGAGAAATTATCTTCTTTGGACGGATTTACAGAAATTCATCCCTACCAACCGGAAGAAACGGTTCAGGGAGTACTTAAAATTTATCACGATCTGGCCGATATGCTCTGTAAAATATCAGGATTCGATAAAGTAACATTACAACCTGTTGCGGGCGCACACGGAGAGTGGACGGGTCTGAAAGTTATCAGAGCCTTCCACGAATCAATGGGGAAACCGAGAAAGAAAATCATTATTCCTGATACCGCACACGGAACAAATCCGGCTTCAATTGTAATGGCAGGATATGAAGTCATTGAATTGAAATCAACTGAAGAAGGTTTGGTTGATATAGAAGAACTCAGACAAAAATTTGACGAAGAAACCGCAGCATTTATGATTACAAATCCGAACACCTTGGGATTATTTGAGAAAAACATAAAGCAAATTGCTGAAATCGTTCATTCAAAAGGCGGATTATTATATTTAGACGGCGCAAATTTCAACGCATTGCTTGGTATAGTAAGACCTGCAGAACTAGGTTTTGATGTCATGCATTACAATCTTCACAAAACTTTTTCGACTCCTCACGGCGGAGGCGGACCCGGTTCAGGTCCTATCGGTGTAGTGAAAAAACTCGAAAAGTTTTTACCGGTTCCTGATGTTGTTGAAGAAAACGGGAAATATAATTTCAATTATGATATGCCTGACAGTATCGGCAAAGTCCATTCGTTTTACGGGAATTTCCTCATCGTACTGAGGGCATACATATATATGAAAGTTTTGGGTTCCGACGGGCTCCATAAAGTTTCTGAAAACGCAATTATAAACGCGAATTATATTAAAAAAATGCTTGAGGATACCTTTGATCTGCCTTACAAGCAAAATTGTATGCATGAAGTAGTATTCAGCAGTGAGAATCTTGCTCCATTCGGAATAAGAACTCTTGATGTTGCTAAAAGACTTCTGGATTTCGGAATTCATGCTCCCACAATATACTTCCCGCTTCTTGTACATGAATCAATGATGATCGAACCTACTGAAACGGAAAGCAAAGATACTCTTGATGATTTTATAATTGTTATGAAAAAGATCGCAGAAGAGGCTAAAACCAATCCGGAATTATTGAAAAACGCTCCTACAACGACTCCCGTAAGAAGGCTTGATGAAGTTATGGCAGCTAAAAATTTGAATGTGAGATATGAAAAAAAATAATTATTGTATTTTAATTTAAACAGATAAAAAGAGGACTATCGTTCCTCTTTTTATTTTATAAGGCTGATGAAAGAATATCTTAAAGAACTTAAACTTGAAAACTTTGTAGTATTTGATCTTGAAACTACGGGTACTGATTGCTATTCTGACAGAATAATCGAGATTGCCGCAGTTAAGTATATAAATGGTGAGATCGCTTCAAAATTTGTGCATTTGATCGATCCGGAAATTGATATTTCTGAAAACATTTCCATCATTACCGGAATTACAAACAAGGATGTAAAATGCAAACCGAAAATCGAAGATGTTTTACAGGAATTTATTAATTTTGTTAAGGATTATCCTCTAGCGGCTCATAATATTTCATTCGACCTCGGTTTTATCAATGAAAATCTGGCAAAATTAGATAAAATTGTTTTGTTAGGATCAAAATCCTTTTACGACACCTTACTGCTCAGTCAGATATTTTTTCCCGTAGAAGTGTCTAATCACAAACTTTCAAGTCTGTCGGAATATTTCGGGCTTGAATCCGCAAACCTTCATAGGGCATATAACGATTGCGAAGCTACTGGTCATTTGTTCCTGAAAATCGTCGAAAGAGCCTTAAGTATTACCGAAGCGACCATGCGGAAACTGGTTGAAGTATCGGGTAAATCGAATTTGATTTATATTAAAGAATTTCTTAATAATCTGGGCAATTATTTTCTTAGAACTTCTTTCGGCCGCAAGATTAGAACAAAAGAACAGCCGTTTTCTTTCTCGAATATCCTTTATCAGAATTCTATGCCTGACGATGACGAGATGTATAAATTATCAAGAGAAGATACTATTGATAAAATATTCAGTGATGACGGAGCGATAAGCAAGAATATAAGTAATTTTGAATATAGGGAAGAACAGCATGTAATGGCTAATAAGTGTTCTGAGGTTCTGAATAACGACAAAATACTTGTTTGCGAAGCCGGAACAGGCGTAGGAAAATCGTATGCGTATTTAGTTCCTTCAATTATCTTTTCTCTTATTAATAACGAACGAATAATTATTTCTACGAATACAAAGAATCTTCAGGAACAGATATTCTTTAAAGATCTTCCTGTTCTGCACGATCTGTTCAAATCATGTTTCAAGGCTGTCTTACTCAAAGGCAGGAATAATTATATATGTAAGTTCAGGTATGAAAAGATACTTAACAGACCTGAAGATTATCTTACCGGTGACGAATATGAAAAATTCATGCCTCTTATTTATTGGGCAGAACGGACTTCAACGGGCGATATTGAAGAGAATAACGGCTTTAAGATCGGGTATTCACGATTTTTGTGGTATAAACTTGTATCAGATAAAGGATTTTGTTCAGGTAAGAAATGCCCGAATTATAACGAGTGTTATCTGCAGAATATCAGAAAAAGCGCTTTCAAATCAAATCTGGTAATCATAAATCACTCACTTCTTTTTTCCGATATGGCTTCCGAAAATGCTGTTTTGGGGGCATATCAGTATTTGGTAATAGACGAAGCTCACAATGTTGAGAATTCGGCTACAAAATATCTCGGATTTGAATATAATAACTATCAGATTAAAAATCTATGCCAGAGGATCAACTACAATAACAAACATGGAATAAACATAAGGATAGATAAAGGATCCGACTGGTTCAAGACGGATAAAAAGACTATTAAAGAATTGAACGAACAGCTTTTGGAAAAATCAGGCAACACTAACGATCAGACAAAAAAGATATTCGATCTGTCCATAGAAATGATAATTTCAAAAACAAGCAATAATTCTCAATTTTCAAATATAAAAAACAGATATAATGATATATCGGATGTTTTTGCGTTTGAAAAAGAAAATACGATATTAAAATATCTTCACGAGGATCTGATCGGGATTTTGAATAGGTTAGATATAATATTTAATATGGAAGCCGAAAAAAATCATGATTTCGATGATCTTTCCAACGAAATAAAATCAATTATCGAGCAGACCGAAGAAGTTTACGAATCTTTGGAATTCTTTTTAAATTCCAAACGGGATAATTATGTATTCTGGTACGAAATAACCGGCGGCGAAAGTAAAGAGAACCTAAGCCTATACGCCGCGCCTTTGGATGTATCGGCTATTTTAAAGAATGATCTGTATGAAAATATGAAAAGTATTATTTTTACAAGCGCAACATTGACAATAGAATCGAGATTTAAATATATGGCTAGGAAATTGGGTCTTGATGACTACAGCGAGGAAAGGTTGAATTTTTTAATGCTGGGCACTCCATTCGATTTAAAGTCTCAGCTACGAATAATAACGCCGAGCAATATTTCTTCGCCGAAAAATACGATAGTTTATGAAAATGATGTGAGCGCTATATTGAATTATCTGTGCGAAGAACATGATAACGGT
>JAKLPX010000159.1 GCA_022013635.1 Candidatus Delongbacteria bacterium | reverse complement strand
AAGAAGCCGGAGTTATCTTTATCATACAAAGATAAACTAATTTTGAATTCTAAGGTAAGGTTTTATAAAAAACTTTCGGTTGAAGAAAAGAATTTATTTGAATTCAAAGTATCAGAGTTTCTGGCAAATGTTGAGATCACAGGCGTAGGTATCGGAGTAAACCGGAGTGATGAATTACTTGTGGCATCAAGCGCGGTTATTCCGATCTTCAGGTTCCCGGGCTGGCAATATGTTAATGTTACTGAAGTGCTGTTGTACCCGAACAGCTTCAACGAGGATTTTCAGTTCTTTGACGGAAAGGTTAAAGCTGATAATATCGGCATGGTCGGTGACGGGGTTATGAATAACAAAATGATACTTTCAAAGCCTGATCTGCACTGGGGATTTGCGAACGAATGGGACGGGTCGAATGTCGGTATTCATGAGTTCGTTCATCTGATTGATAAAGCCGACGGTTCGGTTGACGGTATTCCGAAACTATTCCTTGAGAAACAGTACATTGTCCCTTGGGTAGAACTTATCCAAAAAAATATAGAAGAAATATATAGAGGTCGATCCGATATAAATCCGTACGGTTCAAAGGACAAGACCGAATTTTTCGCAGTAGTCAGTGAATATTTTTTTGAAAACCCAGAAAAATTTAAGGCAAATCATCCTGATTTATATGAACTGATGGAAATGATTTTCAGGACGAAAGACAGCGGTACTATTAGCTAAAAAAAAACCGCCTTATTTAAAGCGGTTTTTTTTATTATTGATCCCTAATCGTCTTCAAGCGTTGAAGTATCGCCTACATCCTGACCCCATTCCTTTGCTCTAAGCATTCTTCTCATGATTTTTCCGCTTCTTGTTTTTGGAAGCTTATCAAGATATTCGATCTCCTGAGGCATAGCGAGAGGAGATAATTTTTTTCTGATGAAATTCATTATTTGTAATTCAAGGTCATCATTTGCTTCGAATCCGGGATTTAGCGTAACGAAAGCTTTCACTACTTCCATATTCACTTCGTCCGGCTTTGTGACTACAGCCGATTCAGCCACTGCAGGATGCTCTAATAGCGCAGATTCGACTTCAAACGGGCTTACCAAGTGACCTGCTGTGTTGATAACATCATCGTCTCTTCCTACGAACCAGTAATATCCGTCCTGATCAATTGTAGATTTATCCCCCGGCAGGTACCAGCCGTTCGCGAATTTTTTCTTATATGTCTCTTCGTTATTCCAGTAAGTTCTCATCATCGAAGGCCAGCCCGGTCTGAATCCTATAAGTCCGGGCTTGTTAGGCTCATTTATAGGTTCAAAAGTTTTTTCGTCCAAAACTGCAGCTGTGATTCCCGGAAAAGGTTTTCCCATGGAGCCGGGTTTAATTTTCATGCCGGGATAATTTGTAAGCATCATTGATCCTGTTTCAGTTTGCCAATATGTATCATAGAATGGTTTTCCGAACACTTTTTCGGACCAGATAACCGCTTCTGCGTTCAGCGGTTCGCCTACGCTTGCAAGATGCCTTAAAGAGCTTAAATCGAATTGTTTTACAAGGTATGCTCCCGCCTTCATCAACGACCTGATCGCGGTCGGAGCGGAATACCACATAGAAATCTTGTTTTTCTCTATGAATTTATACCATGCTTCCGCGGAAAAACCGGCGTCCAATACGCATTGAGTCGCTCCGTTGCTCCATGCGCCGATAATGCCGTAAGATGTTCCTGTAACCCATCCGGGATCGGCGGTACACCAATATATATCGCTGTCCTGAATATCAAGAACCCATTTAGCAGTTAAGTATTGTGCTATCAATGAATAATGAACATGCTTAACGCCCTTCGGTAATCCTGTTGTTCCAGAAGTATAATGCAAAACTGACGGAGATTCGGCTTTTGTCGGGTAAATTTCAAATTTATCAATTTGTTCCGCTTTTTTAAGATCAAAAGCTGTTTCTCTTTCTTTTAAAGGTTTAATTCCGTCGTGGTCAACTATAATGATATGTTCCAGATAAGGCATTCTGTCTATAATTTTTCTAACTTTGCCGACATGCTTTCTTTGAGTGATGATGACTTTTGTCTGTGCGCTGTCAAGCCTTACAAACAAACTTTCGTCGCCGAATGCGGAAAATAAAGGCTGGGCTATAGCTCCGATTTTTAGTACGCCTAAAAATGCGAGATAAAGCTCGGGTATTTTATCCATGAAAAGACATACCCTGTCCTCGTTCTTTACCCCGATGCTTCTTAAGTAATGACCGATTGTATTTGTGGCTTTTCTGATATCGTCGAAAGTGTATTGCTTTTCTTCGCCGTTATGACCTTCCCATATAAGCGCTTTTTTATTCGCTTTACCCATCTGGCATATCCTGTCTGTGCAGTACCAGCCGATATTGATTACATTTCCGGGCTGATAATCGAGCTCTTTTTCAGCTATTGACCAGCTGAAATCTTTTATTCTTTCTTCGTAAGAACCGATGTTTGACATGAGCATTTCTCCTCTTTTTTATTTTTATTTTCAGTTTCGCAGTATCTGAACATTTATCATTAAATACTAGGGGAATAATTTATAATTTTATTGCGGTTAAATCAATTAAATTTTTTTAATATTTTATGCTATATAATTTATTAATACTCATTAAAATTTACAAGTAAATATTAAAAAATATGGTATTAAATACTTGCTAATTGTGACATTTAATGAATATATTTATCCCCGTTCGGGATTGAAAAGAAAACAAGTGTTCGGCAGCTATGCCGAATCAAAGAAAATAAAAAATTTAAATTAGGAGGAAAAGTGGAAGAGCAAAAGGACTATAGAATAAGTTTCTTTAAGCCCACAACGCCATTCTCACGAACCAATAGAAATCTAGTGATAGTTTTGGTTCTGGTCTGGGCGGTTGCTGTTTTTGGTTTTCAGATATTGCTTCGCGTCTTAGAAAAACCGACACAGGAAAAGACACTTATAACATTTGAAAAAGTATGGGGAAATGTTAAAGCCGGAAATGCTTCACAAAACGAAAAAATTGAATTTGCGAATTCAGTTCTAATGGTCTTGGGAAAAACGACTTTAGCAGCAAAGCCCGAAAAAAGAGCAGTCTTGGATAATGCCCTGAGCTGGGTTGTTTACGACTTGATGTCAGGAGATTCTTTGAGAAGTACATTTATTACTGAAATTGAAAACTTCGAAAAGCAAAAAGCTGATCTGGCCTATTTAAAGGATCCGCTTTACATCAATGCAAAAGCAAGTATAATTAATAGAGTTGCTCCTCTATTAGGTCTTGAAGTTT
>JAKLPX010000158.1 GCA_022013635.1 Candidatus Delongbacteria bacterium | reverse complement strand
TGTCACGAGTTACCCAAAAAAACAAATTTCTAAGCACAAGTCTGTTACATAAAATCGTGGTCACAATAGAATTATAAAAATTAATATTATTAAGCTTTTATCCCCACAATCTCATCAATCTTCACCTTTACCCTTTCGCTTGACTTGCCGTCGAGGCCGGTGAAATAGTAATTTCGGTATTCTTCAAGCTTGGCTTTCATTTCGTCGGTGGGGTTGAGGGCTTGTTGGACGCAGGGGAGAAGGTCATGGGGACTTTTCATGTGGGGGAAAGCTCCGAGTAGCCATTCTTTGGGATCGATTGAGAGGACGGGCATTCCGTCGGAGTGATTTAGTTCGTTGTATGGGAGTTCGTAGATTATGCCGTGTTTGCCTAGTGCTAAGAATTCGTTTATTACGCTTGAGGTGTCGCTTATCATGGTGTCGGATGCGTACATATATGGATAGATGTCGTAGTCGCTTTCTTTGATTAGGAAAACTGAGGGGTTTTCTTTGGCGAGTTTTTCATAGTATGTGTGCTGGGAATGTGAGACATATTTTCCGCCCCAGCTGTATGGATGGAGTTTGATTATTAGATTGTATTTGGGTATAAGGTCTGCAATTTTATCTTTGATATATTCGATGCAGCTTGGTTTGTATGACGGTGCGTAGAGGACGGTTTTTTTGTTGATATCGAGTCCAAGCTTGTCAATGATAGCTTTTTTATCGTAATGTCCCGCCCAAAAGAACGGGTCAAGCTTTGGTATTCCGAGAATGTGGAAGTCAGCTTTATCTTGCCAGTTGATGCTTTTGATGTAATCGTACCAGTATTGTCCTTCAAGGAAGACATGATAGTGAAAATCCTTCTGCTTAACGATGTTTCTGATCCTGAGCGTTTTGATGCCTACGCCGTGATCGAGATGGACTTTGATGCTTTTACCGTACTTTTCGGGATCTTTTAGAGCATCCCCGCAGACGACTAGATCAAATCCTTCGGTTTCGTCGGTGAGTTTATAGCCTTCCTTTTTCATCCATTCTGCGATCCTGTTCTTTTCGTTGATAAGAAATAGCCAGAGGAAGCGTTTCTGGTCTTTGCCGATGCGGAAATAAATATCATAATCCGGATCTTTGACCATCTCTTTGTATAATGGATATAATGAGTTGAAATAATATTCTTTTTTAAGATCGAAAAGTACTTTGATTTTTGACATAACCTACCTTATGATTTCTTTTGAGATAACATTGTCTCCGTTCAGCCTTACGACCATATAGCCTGCAAGAGCATTAATTTCCGAACCGTTTATATAGATCGTTCTTTCAAAATCATCTTCAATGACAGCATTATAGCCTAATAATCCTGCCATAAGCGTACTTATATCATAATGACATTTTATTTTTTCCTGATTGTAAATTACAGAGTCTTTATTATTGATCGCAAAAAATAAATAAGGAACTTCCAGAACTCCTTTTTCAAACCAGCCGTGACCTTTTTTGCCGTATATATCACCGAGTAATTCACCGTGATCGGATGTGAAGATCAAATAAGTTTCCTTCAGGCTGTTCTCTTTCAAATATTTGAAAACTTCGGAAATAAGATGATCAGTATAAAGAACAGAATTATCATACGGGTCTTTAAATTTATCATACTGATCGGGATATTTATTATTGGCAGGTGAATGTGAACCTCTCTGCTGGAGTACTATGAAATTGCTTTTATTGAGATCAATTTCTTTTAACATAGGCAGAAGATCGCTATCGTATTTAGAAACATCACTGATATATTTTCCCAAATCGGAATTAGCGGCGAAGAAATCTATATTCTGCTTTGACAGAAGATTAACAACTATCTCAAGCTGACTATGAGACTGTTTAGAAATAAAATGTGTAGAAAATCCGTTTTCTTTGGCCAGTTTGAAAAGATTACTCACGTTACTTATAGACTGTTTTCCGCTTCCGGGATACTTCGATTTATTGATCAGAGCAGTAAAAGCGGTCTGTGTCATTGTTCCTCCGGCAAAGACGATCTTCTTTATAAAGGGTTCGGCAGTATATAAAGAATCCAGTTTAGGAGTAGTTTTTTCATTATAACCTAGAATTGATAATCTGTCTCCTCTTAACGATTCTCCGATTATCAGAACAATATTTTTATCAGGATTATGCTCAATAATAATTGGAGTATCCGTTTCCGGGAATTTTTCAAAATCTCCGGAGATCATTTTAGGGACGATCCCTACGCTAAAATAATTCAAACTACGCATGAAATTTTCAAAAGAATGTCTGTTAGGTCTCGGATATATAAAACGGCTCTGAACATTATTCAATTTTCCTGTTGAATTATTCAAATAAGAATAAATAATTCCAAGATGCATCACAACAAGAAAGAAGAAAACATAGGATGAAAATCTGAAATATATTAACCTACCGTGAAATTTCTTTGCCGTAAAGATTAGTGCAATTGTTGTAAATACTGCAATAACAATGGGAATTAACATTGAAACAAACTCAGGTAAAAATGACTCAAAGACTTCGCCGGTATTCTGAAAAAACTGAATAAAAGCTATAGGTTGAATGTAATTCCCGAAATATTGATAATACAGCAAATGAATAAGAGTAGAGGTCATTATCAGAACAATTATAAAAATACGGAGAGATGATTTTGAAATCATTGACAAAGCTAAAAATAATATCAGCGGATAGACCATATTCCTTTTATTCGGGATGAATGAGTAATTTGAATTATAGAACGAGTACAGAATGTCACCTGAAATAAATATCAGAGTTGATATAACAGTGTAATACAGTGTATTTAAAAGTTGTTTCTTAATCATTCGTTAGCAGGGAATGTATTTATTATTATTATTTAAAATATATAAAATAGACTTAGCCGCTCTTTTTGAGGAGTTTTCTTCCGTTAGATCGAAATATTCTTTTATTCTCGATTTTTGGATTTCGATAAATTTTTCATCCGAAAACGCCTCTTTGAATTTAATATCAAAATCATCCTGAGATTCCACAACGGGTCCGTAATCCCAGAATCTGTAATCAACATTATCTTTCCAGGCGACATTATGCGCGTTCAGGAATAAACACGGGCGCTGTTTAAATGCAATGAATTCATATACCATACTGCTTACATCCCCAATATACATGTCTGAATTATTAAGATATGTTCCGTCTGTGCTGAAATCGCTACCGAAATCAATTATAATGTTATCGCTTTCATACTCGGAAAAGTCAGTTCTGTAACCGTAATGGGTTTTCCAATGTTTTATCAATATATGCGGTGCAAAGATGAAATTATAATTTTTATTGATTTTGAAATAATTAAGCAAAAATTCGGAATACTTATTGAAAGAGGTTAATTTCGGTTCCCAGTGCGGTGTATAAAGTACGACCGGATTATCATTGGAGAATAATTTCTCGCCTTCTGGAGATACCTTTAATGAATAATCGAATTTCGGCCATCCGACAATAAATGTTTTTTCTTTTGCTATAATATCTTCTTCTGTCAGCCTGTTCTGATGATAAATGCCGGGTAAAAACATGTAGTTGAACCGTTTGAAACCAGGATCAAAGCCGTACTTTCTGTCGCCGCAGCCGTGATACTGATAAATAAGGATTTGTTTATTAATTTTGTTTTTTGCCAGCATTTTCGGGGTTCCGTGCGAAGTGGTTAAAATGCAATCTGTATCAATTAAATATTTTTTTGCTATTTTTATCATCGCATTGACCGAAGGATATGATTTTTTCTTGAAATTAAAGAATCTGTATCTTAAAGGCTGTCTTAATTCTATTATCGAGGTTTTGCTTTCCGGATACAATTTTTTAATTTTATTTAAAGCTCCGGTATGTTCTTTATTACAGGATAAGCATAATACTTCC
>JAKLPX010000012.1 GCA_022013635.1 Candidatus Delongbacteria bacterium | reverse complement strand
TTCAGTTGTTTATTATCCGATCCAATTTTCTCTTTAACTTTATGTATTTCATTTTTTATTTCCGAAATTGATCGGTCGAAAATTTTGATTTCATCAGCTTTTATCTCAATCGTTTCGCCTGTTTTGTGGAAAACGGCAAAATATGTATTTCCCGAAAATTGCTTTATGATCTCAAGCGAATATTTTTCTTTCCATGATTCATCGAAACTTTTTGACGAAACAATAAAGAATTTCAGCACAATTCCCGCCTGTTGCAATTTATTGACCGTTTCGATCGAAAAATTACCCCAAGGCTCCTGATAATGCAATTCTTTGTTGAGCTGGTGAAGCTTCTGATGGTTCTGATCAATATCCAGTGAAATTTTCTCAGTTTCATCAATCGCTTTTAGATTATCAGCATCGCTTCTGATTTCATACGAAAATTTACCGTCAAAAACTCTCGTTTTCAGATGTTTTACGGTTGAATCAATCCGTTTTATCAGATTAATCTTATTTCTTACATCCTCGGCAAGTTCGTCGGATTTTTCTATAATATGAACAACGCCGATATTCTGAAGATCATTTAAGAATTTATCGTATTCTTTATGATAAATCAAGAAAGAGTATCTTGTCATTTTAACTATCATGAGGCTACCTCCATTGCCTGGCGGGTCTTCACGATCTTCTGGGAAGATTTTGACAGATTATCCTCGTCTTCCATGAATCTTTTTATCTTGAGCATAGCTTCCTGGAAACCGGGTATCTGAACTTTTTCATAAAGGTTCACTTTCTGAGTCGTTTTTCTTCTTGCCCTCTCAAGTAATTCCATTTTCACAATGAATACTTCTCTCTCAATTGCAATACTTACTAATTTTTTTAGTATCGCAATACCGGCGGCGAACCAGACCGGAGATTCGAAAAGATCGTATTCTTTTACAGAAAACTTTATCTCCTTTAGGACAGGAGTTTTTACCCCGGCTATCTTTTTGGTATCCAGAACTACATCCTCGACTTTCAGTAAAGTATGATCGAATTCATTCCATAAGCCGGTCATACCGTCGTATTTCTTTATCTCAAGAGTAAGTTTTTTATTCAGAATTCCTACCTGATCTTTTGCCTTTTTAACTTCCATTCTCAAAGCGGATTCCTTGTTCTTAATCGTAGGTAAAGCCCGAAGCCTGACCTTTAACTGTTTTCCGAGGCTCTGCATTGAAATTTTATTGTATTGAAATTTAATAGCCATTTATTCCGACTCTGTTTTTTAATTGAGTTATACTCTTATTTTTCAGCCCAGTATTTTTCCGTTAATGAGTCTTTTATTCCGACTTCAGATTTATTGAAATGTTCGGCGAATAGTCTCCAGCCGGTATCGAGCATTTGTTCAATATCAATATTGATATCTATCGCGAGAAGTTCGCGGGAATAATCCTTCGCAAAACGAAGAGTTCTTTCATCGTAATCATTCAGATCGAAACCGTTCTCAAGTTTTGTTTTTGCGTTAGCCGCATCTGCAAAAAGTCTGATCGCCGCGTTCATCACCTGAGGATGATCTTCTCTTGTCTGCTTTCCTATTACAAGCTGTTTCAGCCTTGACAGACTTCTGAACGGGTCAATGATTACTTTTCCGATATCCGTATCCCTTCTTAAGAACAACTGGCCTTCTGTAATATATCCCGTATTATCCGGTATAGCATGAGTGATGTCTCCGCCCGACAGAGTCGTTACTGCGATAATTGTTATCGAACCGCCTTCAGGAAATTGAACGGCTTTTTCGTATAATTTTGCAAGGTCACTGTATAATGAACCGGGCATACTGTCCTTTGACGGTATCTGATCCATACGGTTCGATACGATACTTAACGCATCGGCATAAAGTGTCATATCAGTAAGCAGAACAAGTACTTTCTGATGTTTTTCATGAGCAAAATATTCCGCTGTTGTCAACGCCATATCCGGTACGAGCAATCTTTCCACCGGAGGATTTTCAGTAGTGTTAATAAAGCTGATGATCCTGTCTAACGCGCCCGCATTATCAAAAATATTTTTGAAGAAAAGATAATCGTCGTTTGAAAGTCCCATACCGCCGAGAATGATCTTATCCGCTTTTGCTCTCAGAGCAACCATAGCCATAACCTGATTGAACGGCTGATCCGGATCCGCAAAGAACGGGATTTTCTGACCGGTAACAAGAGTGTTGTTAAGGTCAATGCCGGCGATTCCTGTCGGTATAAGTTCGGAAGGCTGTTTTCTTCTTACAGGATTTACTGAAGGACCGCCGATCTCAACTTCTTTGCCCTCAACCGCGGGGCCTCCGTCAATAGGATCGCCGTAGGCATTGAAAAATCTTCCCGCCAGCTCATCCGAAACCTTAATTGTCGGAGCTTTGCCCATAAATACAACTTCGGCGTTTGTAGGAATCCCTTCAGTACCGGAAAATATCTGAAGCGTAACGCTGTCACCCTGAATTTTTACAACCTGAGCCAGTCTGCCGTTAACGGTAGCTATCTCTTCATAACCCACACCTTCGGCTTTCAATGAACAGGTAGCTTTGGTTATCTGAGTTATTTTAGTATATATTTTTTGAAAAGCTGAAGTTTCCATTATACCGCCTTTCCTTCATTAATTTTACTTTTTATCTGACTTAAATAATCGTTGAATTTATCTGATTTGAATTCAGAATAATTCATCTGTTTAAAAGTGTTGATTATTGATTTGAAGAACGGATTTACTTCTTCAAATGAATTGAAATTGAACTTCGTATGATATACATCAAGAACCTGTTCAAGCATAAATTTCTGCCTTTCGAAAGGTGTTGATTTATCAATGCTGTCGTAAGCATCCTGCTGTAATATCACGAAATCTATTACCTCGGCTTTCCAGTATCGTTCATGATAATCAATCGGAACACCGTCGTCGCCGAGTATGTTTATCTGCTCGGAAGCTTCTTTTCCTCTGAGTAAAATGTCTTTGGTAAGGGTTACATTATCAACCCAGTCCTCCGAAACATTCTTTTTTAGAAACTCCTGAATCTCAGGATATTCGAGATATTTTGAGTATGAATCGATCGGATCTATCGCAGGATATCTTTTACTGTCGGCTCTGTCCTGATTAAGCCCGTAAAAACATCTTGCAGCTTTCTTGTTAGATTCGGTAACAGGTTCTTTTAAGTTTCCTCCTTCCGGCGACACTGTACCCAAAAAAGTGATTGAACCTGATTCTCCATTATTTAGATAAACAAATCCGGCTCTTGAATAGAAGTTAGATATAATAGCAGGCAAATCCATAGGGAAAGCATCAGGACCCGGAAGCTCTTCCATCCTGTTTGACATCTCTCTTAAAGCCTGTGCCCATCTTGAAGTCGAGTCTGCAAGTAAAAGTACCTTTAGTCCCATTGACCTGTAATATTCCGCTATGGTCATTCCGGTATAAACGGAAGCTTCCCTTGCGGCGACCGGCATATTTGAAGTGTTACATATAATAGTGGTTCTTTCCATCAGTTTCCTGCCTGTTCTCGGATCTTCAAGCTCCGGGAATTCGGTAAATATCTCGACAACCTCGTTCGCCCTTTCACCGCATGCAGTTATGATAATCATGTCGGCTTCAGCCTGCTGAGATACTGCATGCTGAAGAACTGTTTTTCCGCATCCGAAAGGACCCGGCACGAATCCTGTTCCGCCTTCAGCCAACGGATTTAAAGTATCCATCGTTCTTACACCGGTTTCCATAATTCTGAACGGTCTCGGTTTTTCCCTGTAAGCCTTGATCGGAACTTTTACAGGCCATTTCTGCACCATTGTCACTTCGATATCCTTGCCTTTACTGTCGGTTATTACCGCAACAACATCCTTCGTTTTATAAGTGCCATCGGCAACAACGCTTTTGACCGTATAATCGCCCTGAAGTTTGAACGGCACCATTATTTTATGAGGCATCCATCCTTCTATAACTTCGCCCAGCCAGCTTCCGGCTTCTACTTTATCGCCTGCTTCTGCTATATGCTTAAAAGCCCATTCCGCGTCAGGGTTTAAAGGTTCTGTGTGTTCTCCTCTTTTTAAAAATACTCCTGTCATCTTGTCAAGATCGTTCTGAAGTCCGTCGTAATTTCTGGATAAAATGCCGGGGCCCAGAGTTACTTCGAGCATGTGATTCTTGAATTCGACATCCGCTCCGATTTTCAATCCTCTCGTACTTTCAAATACTTGAGTGGAAGCCTTATTCCCCAAAACCTTAATTACCTCGGCCATCAGATCAACACCTTTCAGTCTGATAAAGCAAATTTCGTTCTGAGATACCGGACCGTCCACTTCTACGATTACAAGATTGGCAATAATTCCTGTTACTTTTCCTTTTGTAGCCATCTTCTACCCTTTTATTCTAATTTTTTATTTTTTTGAATTCATCCGGAAATTGATACCCTTTTTCCAATTCCTTCATAAATCTGTTGAAAAGCTCACGCCCAGTTTTCGGGTCTAATTTGATCCATCTTTCGATCATGGTAAGTTTTATAAAATATGCAAATAATTTTTCGACCGTGAAATAATTGAAAAACGAATTTTCGTCGAGCCAATCCCATTTTAGCAGATCGATGGCTTTCTCTCTTTTCAATAAGTCGTCAATTTCGTAAACGGATAATAACTGCTCAATATACTCAAGTTCTCCGGTCAGTCCGAAGTCTCTGGAATTGCTTTTTGCGATAGCTTCGGAAACATTATTTACATCAATGATTTCCTTCTCGGTCTGCAGTCCGTATTTCCTTGAATTTAAAGCGGCAAAAATATTCTTTATATTCAATTCAAGCTCGAACCAGCCTTTTACAAAATCGTTCCTGCAGTCAAGCAGATATTGATAATATAAAATCGTTAATCTTTTTTTATCTACTTCTTCGTCGAACTCTTCGGAATGATACTCCTCGATATACTCTCTGATGAATGAAACAGCATTTGCAGGATCTTCAATAAATTCGTCAATCTCATCCGAACTGTATGAGCCGCCGCTGATGAACTTATGCTCGTGATCAACCAATACTTTATAAATATTCTCGTTATCAGTTTTGAATTTAAATAACTTAAAGTATTTAAAATCTTTTTTTTGAACAAATTCCCTTAAATCGGCTAAAAAGTCACCCGAACTGTATGAAAGTTTAGAATCTTCAAAACTGATATTCGGAAGACCGGCGACTAAACAATAATAGTTTCGGGGCATTTTTTATTTTCCTCCGAACAACAGCTCGACTGTTTTAGGTCTCATATATTTTTTGAAGAAATTTTCAAAATCTTTATCGGTAAAACTTAATTTATAGCTTCCGTCGGCAGGCCCGATTTTAAATCCGTTATCCATATTCTTATCAAAAACTATCTTCAGTTCTCCGTTGAGAAGTTTTACAGCATCGGTTTTCAGATAGTTTTCCAGTTCTGCCTTTTGGTCGTCCGGAAGTGAAATTTCCAGATCCATTCCTTTTGACTGATCCGCAAAGAAATTCTTTATGGAAATTTCAATGATTTTTTTCATAAAATTCTTGTCCGTAACGGCAGTTGAAACGGAATTTGAAACTATCTTAGCAGTTATAAGCTCGGTTATTTTTTGCTTCACTTCGCTTAAGGATTGATTGACTGCCAGTTTCATCTCGGATTGTCCGTTTCTTATGATTTCTTCGGCTTTTTTCTTTGCTTCGGAAATAATATGATCAGCTTCTTTTTTTGCTTTATTGATCTGTTCTTCGGCTGTCTTCTTCGCTGTGTTTATTAAACTATCAGCTTCGGTTTTGGCTTTCTCAATGCCTTCGGAATATATCTTTTCGGTTAATTCCTGGAGTTTCTTTTCCATTTATTCGTCTCCGATATATTTAATTTATATAATGCCGCTGGAAATAATCTCTATTTCAAAACTGCTAAATTTATGTTTTATAACATAAAAATGTCAAGATGTTTTTTAATCGGAAATATCGTAAATAAAATAAGAATCGAATAAGTTTTTTAATGTCGAAAGCGACGAATCAATATGAATAGGTACGGTTTTTGCATAAATGTCCAAAGTAACGATCGCATTTATAGAGGAATCGGTACGGGACGCTTCCCTTAGTCTTTCTGCAACTGATGTATTAACTATGGTCATATTTTTATATATTTTGTTCAATCCTTTTAATTCCTTGTCGAAATCTTTGCCGTCCTTAGCTAAAAAATATTGCGCCAGCAGATACATTGATGTAGCCCTGTATATGGTGTTTTCTTTATCTGCAAAAGGTAAATGGAAATATGCCATAGGTTTAAAGAACGATGTATGAGGACATCCCGATACGGCCGATACAAGCCCCATCATTACGCTGAGGGCTTTCTGAACGGTTGTCTCCTGTGATATCTTTTTCCCGTCCATTTCGACTTCAAGATATACTTTTTCAAACGATTTCATTCCGTCGAAATATTTTACAAGATCAACTAAGGCTACCG
Organism: Candidatus Delongbacteria bacterium; assembly: GCA_022013635.1. GTDB lineage: Bacteria > UBA4055 > UBA4055 > UBA4055 > UBA4055 > JAKLPX01. The sequence continues at coordinate 2,329 of JAKLPX010000012.1, read as the reverse complement.
CCATCGGACAGCTTTTGATTTTTTCAGAATCCAAAGGACAGTTAGGGCATTTATTGAAATCAAGATCAGTCCAAATCGGCAATCGGGTAGTGGGTTTAATGCCGACTAATTCAAACTTGTCGTTATCCCACTGAAATTTAAAGATTTTTTCCCTGCCGTCCTTGAACATGAACTTATATTCAATAGTTTTCATTTCTTTACTCCTTTACTGTATGGAATATAAACTCCTGCCGAGATTTTTTCCACTAATAAAAAAATTATTTAACTTCCTCATGGTCGCATTTATGGTTTAACTCAATCATAGTATTCTGTCCGCTTTTTCGGGGATACTCCACAGTTAAACGACCATAAATTTACTGCACAATCATCTTAATATCAACACTAATAATATCATAATCTCTTATTTTTTAGCGGGAAGTAGGATCTAAACTTTTACCGTCACTCCCAACAATTTTGATATCATCTATCCAGAAGCTTCCCTTACTTAAAACATTCAATTCAAAACGGAATCTATTAAATTTTTCTTCCTTTGGCATCGTATATTTATGTTCATAGTATTTCCATGAATCAATTTTCTCACTTGATCTGACTATCTTTTCATATTTACCGTCAAAAGCGCTCACACCGCCTACTCTTACAAAAAATTCACTCTCATTATTCTTTACCCAGAAACTAATCACATAAGATGCACCGGGTACAGCTTCATATTCCTTGCAGAAACCGGGAGAATTCCATCCTCCGCCTGCAGTACATCCGCGTACCTGGAATTTTAATGATTGTTTTCCATCTTTATACTCACTCATATCGAGGATTAGATCAAAATCACTGTTATCCACAGTTTTTGGCGTGTAAATAAGCCAGTTTACCGGAAGACCGGATTTTGTTACTTCAAAACTGCCGTTTAAACCTGCAGTTTCGTCGTAAACAGTTTCAGACATCGGTTTGCAACCGCTTAAAAATACAATTACTGTAACTGCTGATATTAAGACAATAAATCTGTTCATTTTGAACCTCAAATGATTTTTATTTTTTAAAACGGTCTTGAAAAATACGAATGGGCATCTGAAACCTTATCCGGTTGATCGAACAGGAGTTTAGAAGGAGTTCCAAATGCTTTGGAATAATTGGGATCATAGCTCTCTGCTTTTTGCTGAAGCACTTTCCCGCCTTCCTTGTCACTTGACTGAAATTTTATCATAGCCTGATTACCTAATGCAAAAGCTTTCATAGAATTAATTGGTTCAGGTTTAGAATTTAAATAGACTTCGAAAGCATCTATGACATAAGTACTTAAAGAATCGATCTTATTACGGTTCTGCATTGCCTGCATTAAATAATATCTTCCAATATCCACATACAAGATATTTTTATTTGGATCCAGACGAATTTCATTTTCAAAACACTTTTTCGCTTCTTCAACATTATCTTCATACAGGTATGCTTTTCCAAGTGCTTCATTTATGCCGGTTTTATTCTGATTATTCTTCAGTATTTTTTGCCAGAATTCCACTCTGTCAGCATCATCCGGTAAAATCAAATCCCTTGCTTTGGCTCCCAAAACAATGTCTGCGGACTCTAATTCAAGAACATACTTTTCCGCTCTGATCGAGTCTCCCCCCATATCTCGCGGTATCATTGTAAAGAGTTCAACTAAATATAATTTCGCCTGATGATAATCAGGTTTTATCGCAAGCACTGATTCATAAGATTCAACTGCTTTTGCAAAACTTTTGGTAACATCTTTCTTTCCCATTTGCAAATCTGCATATAAACTTAAGAAGCTGATATTTCCCAGAAAATATTTATAGATGACATTATCCGGAGCATTATCAACAGCCCTTTGAGCACATTGCTGAACATTCAGTTTTGATTGTTTCTTCCCCTTTACAGGAAATAAGCATAAAAAACAGTAAAACTGAAGAAATACAGAATAACAGTACAGAACATGTTTGAGTTTTGTTAATTATCTTCATGATACCCTCCCTTTTTTTTCATTTGACTATCCTCCCGTGATCAGGCTATTCAACCTGATCATCACTATTCTTTTTTGAACCCCGCCATAAACCTAACGAAGCTGTAAATAAGGGTACTCCGACTATCACAGCAGTTATGCCTGAGGCATTTTTCTTCATGAGTATAAAGCTCACTAATGCGATCGTTAAGACAGTCATTATTACAGATGCAACTTTAGGGTAAGACCTCGATGTTATTCCAATCCCGATTAAAATCAGACCCGGAAGAATGCTCATTATAAAATTCACGGAAAAAATACCATGATGTATTGATTCCAATCCCTCGAACGATGCAAAGAAAATCCCAATCGTAATTA